>CAYFQA010000076.1:0-4304 GCA_964345145.1 uncultured Muribaculaceae bacterium
AAACTATGTAAATAATGAGAAAAAAATAACTAAAATACCAGTTAAATATACAGTGGTAGATAAAATTAAACCAGTAATATTAGGAAGTAATATTTATGATATAAAATTGGGTGATGACAAAGATTTAAGATACTTACTTTTCTCAGGAGATAATTATGATAGAAATCCTCAAAGAGAAGTAATTGGTGAGTATAATTATAATGAAGCAGGCACATATAACTTAATATTTAGAGTAACAGATAGTTCTGGTAATGTAAATCAAGAAGATTTAATTATTAATGTTTACGAAAAGAAGAAAACAAAAGATAATTATCCAAAAGAAAACAAATTTTATGAGGAAATATATAAACAATATAAAACCAATAAAACTAAAATTGGTTTAGATATATCACGTTATCAAGGAGATGTTGATTACAATAAATTAAAATCTTCTAAGGTTGAATTTGTATTTTTAAGAATAGGTTTTCAAAAAGGATTTAAAAACGAACTTGGTATGGATACTTATTTTTTAGATAATGTAAAAAAAGCTAATGAAGTGGGTATACCAGTTGGAGTATATTTTTATAGTTATGCAACATCATTAGAAGAAGCTGAAGAACAAGCAAATTGGATTATTAATAATATTAAAGATTATAAAATAGATTTACCAATAGTATTTGATTGGGAAAGTTTTTCTTTGTTTTCAAAACAAAATATTAGTATTTATGATTTAAATCAAATTGCATATAAATTTATAGAAGTAGTTGAAAAAAATGGATATCAAGGAATGAATTATAGTAGTAAAAAATATTTAGAAAATGTATGGAATATACCTGAACATTTAGTTTGGTTAGCCCATTATACAGATAAAACAAACTATGAAGGATCATATTATGTTTGGCAATTAACTGATAAGGGTAGAGTTAATGGTATAAATGGAGATGTTGATATAAATGTTATGTATGAATAAGAAAAAAATATGTTTTATTATTGTTTTAATTATTTTAATTGTTCTAGGAATAATAATTATTCCCAAAATTGAAAAAAATATTCAAGATAAAAAATATAAAATAACTATATTTTATCCAGAAACAATTAGTAATAAATTAAAAACCAAAATTGAAAAAATGATTAGTTTTGAAAAAGAAGACTTTTTAAAAGTTGCTAAAAAAAATTCGAGTGGTAAGCCTTATGAATTATTAATTAATTATGAGAAAGTAGATTTTTCTAATATTGAACATTATCATTTTACAATATATAGATTTATAGGGGGATCACATCAAGAAAGAAAAGATTATTCTTATTATTTTGATAAAGTAGGTAAAAAAGAAATAAAAATAGATTATTTGTTTAAAGATAAAAATTATTTAGAAATACTGAATAAATATGTAACTTTAGAAATCAATAAATATATGTTGGTTAATAATATTGATGAATCAGAATTAATTATTGATGGACTTAAACCAAGTTTAGAAAATTATCAACATTTTATATTAGACAATAAAGGCTTAAACATTATTTTAGAACCTTTACAAGTATTAAATTGGAGTAGAGGTGAGATTAATATTCTTTTAACCTATTCGTCTTTAAAAGATGTTTTAAAGAGCGAATATGTTATTGTTACAAATGATGAAGAACAATCATTAGAACCAATTACTAGAAATATAATTTATGAAGAAGGAAAAAAATATATAGCTTTAACATTTGATGATGGACCTTCTAAAACTACGGAGATACTATTAGAAAAATTAAGTGGTAGTAATGCAAGAGTAACTTTCTTTGTTTTAGGATCTAGAGCAAGACAATATCCTCATATAATTAAAAGACAAAATCAAGATGGACATCAAATTTGTGGACATTCTTATAGTCATGTAAACTTTACTAAAGTATCAAATAATATAGTAAAAAATGAAATAAATAAAACTAAAGAATTATTAAAATCACTTACTAATAAAGAACATAATTGTGTTAGACCTCCATATGGAAGTTATAATTCTGAAGTTAATAAAATTATAGAAATGCCAATTATAACATGGAATATTGATACATCAGATTGGTCAACGAAAAACTCTAAAAAAGTTTATGATCATATTATTAAAAATGCCCATGATGGAGCGATAATTTTATTACATGATTTATATGAAACTTCAATAGAGGCCGCTTTAAGTGCGATTGAAACATTAGAAAATGAGGGATATGTTTTTGTAACAATAGAAGAAATGGCTAAAATTAAAAATATAGAATTAAAACCAGGAATAGTATATAGAAAATTTAGTAAATAAAAGGAGAAAATATGAAATTAGAAATTAAAAATATTAACAAAAGCTTTGGTGATAAAAAAATCTTAAAAGATGTTTCTTTTGTAGTTGAATCTGGTAAGACTATGGGATTTTTAGGTCGAAATGGAGCAGGTAAAACTACTACAATTAGAATAATAATGGATGTGTTTAAAGCCAACAGTGGAGAAATATTAATGGATGGCAAACCATTTAAAAGAGAAAATTATAAAATTGGTTATTTACCAGAAGAAAAAGGAATGTATCAAAAAATATCTTTACTAGATCAATTAGTATATTTTGCTGAACTAAAAGGTATGAGTAAAGAAAAAGCAAAAGAATCTTCAAAAGAATTAATTAAAAAAATGGGATTAGAGGACTTTATAAACAAACCATTATCAACATTAAGTAAAGGTAATCAACAAAAATTCTTTATTGCTCAGACATTAGTTAATGACCCAGATATATTAATCTTAGATGAACCTTTTGGTGGATTGGATCCAGTAAACGCAAGTTTTTTAAAAGATATAATAAAGGAATTTATTAGTAAAGAAAAAATATTAATTTTTTCTTCACATCAAATGTCTCATGTTGAAGAATTTTGTGATGATGTAACTTTTATTCAAAAAGGAGAAATTATTTTATCGAATAATTTAAAGAAATTAAAAAAAGAATTAGGTAAAAATAAAATAAAATTAGTTATTGAAGGATTAAAACCAACTTCGGTAGAAAAAGAATTAGCTAAAATTAAAGATATAAAAATAGAGTTAGAAGACAATTACTTAATTATTGAATGTTTGAATAATAAAAAAAGTAATGAATTATTATCTGAAATAATTAAACTAGGATTAAATATTGAATCGTTTAGCTATTATGAACCATCATTAGAAAAAATATTTATAGATTTAGAAGGAGATAAGTAAAATGAAAAACACTTTAAAAGTATTTTTATTCGAATTAAAATCCACATTAAAAGAAAAATCATTTAAAATAGTCACATTAATTTTATTGTTAATAGTATTTGGTGTAACTTTTATTCCGAGAATTATTGGTAATACTGAAAAAGAAAAAACATTTTTAGAAAAGACAAAAGAAGAACAAATAGAAGAAATAGGGAAATTTGGTTATGTTATTTTAGATAACAATGTATTAAATACTGATTTACAAAAATATATGCCTTTTTCTTTAGGTGAAGAATATAAAAGTGAAGAAGAAATAAAAAAAGATATTACAGATGAAAAATTAAAATCTGGAATGGTTATTATTAAAACTGATCAATATAAATTACTAAAATCTGGATCTGATTTTATGTTTGATAGTATTATTGGTGATTTAATTGAAGAAGGACTTCTAAAATATAATCAAGATAAGTTTTATTTAGAACATAATATTGATCCAAATATAGTTAATCAGGCAAGTGAGATAGTTTTAGTTTCTGAAATAGAAGAAGTTGGTAAAAGTGCTGAAAACAATTACTTTATAGCGTATTTTGGAGTATTTATTATTTATTTTATGATAATAATGTATGGAGTTTCTGTATCAACATCAATTGCTCGTGAAAAAAATGATCGAACAATGGAATTGTTAATTACTAATACATCATCAACTAGTTTAATAGTTGGTAAAGTAATTGCTTCTTTGGTAGTAAGTATTGGGCAAATAATATTAATGTTAGTAGTTGGTTATATTGGATTTTTAATAAATAGATCAACTTTTCCAGAAATATTATTAACAATCTTAAACCAAAACATTTCAATTACTTTAATAAGTATATTTTTAATATTTGGAATTATTGGCTCAACATTATATTTCTTTATTTATGCAACTTTAGGATCTTTAGTATCAAGAGTAGAAGATGCAGCTCAGTCAACAGGACCAATTCAAATGATTTTTATTGCGGCTTTTATGGTAACAATATTAGGTTTAATGGATCCAGCTGGAGAAATGATGAAAATAAGTTCTTTTATTCCAATAAGTTCACCAATGGCTATGTTTGCAAGATATTCAATGACTGATGTTAATCTAATAGAGGTATTAATATCTTTAATC
>CAYFQA010000077.1:0-4210 GCA_964345145.1 uncultured Muribaculaceae bacterium
TTTACTCTTTATATATTTTAGATATATAAGAGATAAAAATATTGAAAACTATAAAAACATCAATTTACTTAAAAGTAAAAGTCAAAGAGTAACTTTAGTTTATGACCATGGTCAAGTTAGATTGGTTAAATTCCCTTTTAAAATGTTAAATAGGGTATATGATTACTTAGATCTTGCCTTGCCAATTGTTCATGGTTCAAATGTCGAAGATGGAACTTTAGTTTCTTTATTTAAAATGGTTAATTTACCATTTGTTGGTTCTGATGTACTTGCATCAGCAATTGGAATGGATAAACAAATAATGAAAGATGTCTTAAAATCTCATGATGTTCCAGTCTTAGATTATTTAACATTTAATCGTCATGATTATGATTTAGGAGTCGAAACAATAATTAAAGAAACACTAAAAAAATATGGTTATCCTTTAATTGTTAAACCAGCTAATTTAGGTTCAAGTATTGGAATCACAAAAGTAGAAACAAAAAAAGAATTTATTGAAGCATTAGATACAGCATTTGCGTATACACATAAAATAATTATTGAAAGATGTGTTATTAAATTAAGAGAAATTAATTGTTCAGTATTAGGGAATTATGAAGAAGCTATTGCTTCTGAATGTGAAGAACCAATTTTAAATGATGGATTTTTAAGTTATGATGATAAATATATGAGTAAAGGAAGTAAAACTAAAGGAATGAGTAGTTTAAAAAGAAAACTACCAGCTGATATTCCAGCAACAATGAAAAAAGAAATTCAAGAATTAGCAATTAAAACATTTAATGTTTTAAATTGTTCAGGAGTAGCAAGAATTGATTTCATTTTAGAAGGAAAAAAAGTTTATGTAAATGAAATTAATACAATTCCTGGTTCATTATCATTTTATTTATGGCAAGAATCTGGAATCGAATATCCAGAATTATTAGACAGATTGATTAAAACAGCTTTAAAAGAAAAGAAAGATGAAGAAAAAATAATGTCATCTTTTGAAACGAATATATTAAGTAATATGAATCAGTTTAATTTAAAAAACGGGGGCAAAAAATCTAAATAAAATAATTTGGGTGTGATAGTGTGAAAGAGAAAAACAATTTTTTAATTAGTATATTAGATTTCTTTCGCGGATTAATAAATTTTTCTCTTGGAATAATATTTATTATTAATGCTTTATTATTTGGTTTAGTTACAATTGTTCCTAAATATGTTAATAAAGATACTTTGTTAGCAAATACTAGTGAACCAATAAAAAAAGCATTTTTAGGAGACTTGATTGAATATGCTTATTCTGGTGATTTAACTTTACCTTTAATTTTATTGTTTGTTTTTTCAGTTATTTTAATGGGGTTAGTTGCTTGGAGAATTAGAAAATCATTAAGATATCATGGTATTGTTTTATTGCTTTTTGGTGGTTTATTTGTTAAGTTTGATGCTTTGAATGGAACATTAAGTAGTAGGTTACCGGGACAAATAGCTTATTATATTGAAAAAAACCAAGAAAGATTTAATAGTAACTTTGCAACATTAGGTATTTATTATATAGCTATTGCGGTTGTATTTATTGGTATAGCAATATATTTATCTTATAAAGAATCAGATCAAGAAGAAGAAATAGAAAAACAAAAAATAGCTAAAGAAAGAGAAGAAAACTATTTACAAAAGATGAAAAAAAGAGAAGCAGAAATTCAAGTAATGGTTAATAGCCAAGAACCTAAATTAGATAATATTTCTTCTACAGAAAAGCTATATAATGAGTCAGTAGAAGAATTTAAGCTTGAAGAAGAACCAAATCAAAATAACAATCTTTTTACTAAAGAAGAAAATAAAATTGAAGAAATACCAGTTATTTTAGAATCGAAACCAATACTAGAAGAAGTTGTTACAGATGAACCAAAAACAGAAGAAGTAGTTACTAAAACTCAATGTCCAGAATGTGGTCATGAAAATGATGTAGATTATATTTATTGTGAATTTTGTGGTGCTTCTAAACAATAAATTAAGTGTATAGTTTATTTAAATTTAAGTACATTTACTGCTAGTTAAGTAATAAATCAAATGAATATGTTTTTTGGTGTAACTACAGGAATAAATATACAGGTAAAAGAATATGGATTAAAGATAGATTAAATGATGCTTGTATCATGGGCAATGTATTTATTTAATAAATAATAAAAAAAGCTAGATTTTTAATTTTCTTGTGTTATAATGTTATATGTCTAAAGCAATTTAGACATTCCGGGAAATAGCACAACTTGGCAGTGCGCTTGGTTTGGGACCAAGAGGTTGCAGGTTCAAATCCTGTTTTCCCGACCAGTTGATTAATAAACCCTTTATTTATAAGGGTTTTTATTTTAAAATAATTAAACTTTTTTTAATTATATAGTAAAGGCTTATATTATAGATATTTGTTATTTTGGCAAAAAGAAGAAAACTAATAAAAAAACACTTGCGTTTTAAAAAATTGATAGTATAATAAAAATTACGTTTTTTAATTAACTTGTTAACTTTATATGATTATCTTTACAACTTAAATTTTGGAGGGAATGAATTTATGTCGTTTATTAATGTGGAAAATATTAGTAAAACTTTTAAGGTGACTAAAAGGAAAAGTGGTTTTAAAGAATCAGTTAAATCATTTTTCAAACGTAATTATACTTATATAGAAGCAGTTAAAGATATTTCTTTTCAAATTGAAAAAGGAGAAATAGTTGGTTATATAGGACCAAATGGAGCAGGTAAATCAACAACTATTAAGCTTTTAAGTGGAATACTATTACCAGATAAAGGAATTTGTACTATTGATGGAATGATACCTTGGAAAGAAAGAGAAAACTATGTTCGAAATATTGGAGTAGTATTTGGTCAAAGAAGTCAACTGTGGTGGGATATACCTGCTGAAGATACATTTGATTTATTAAGAGATATTTATAAGTTAGATAATTCTGAATATTTAAAAACAAAAGAAGAATTAGTTAGATTATTAGATATTGAAGAAGTAATTCAAATACCAGTTAGACAACTTAGTTTAGGTCAAAGAATGCGTTGTGAAATTGCGGCTTCATTATTACATAAACCTAGTATTTTATTTCTAGATGAACCAACAATTGGTTTAGATGCAGTTTCTAAAGAAATAGTTAGAGACTTTATTAAAAAAATAAATAAAGAATTAAAAACAACTGTTATTTTAACTACACATGATATGAGTGATATTGAAGCTTTAGCTAAAAGAATAATTTTAATTGGTAAAGGGCAAATACTTTTCGATGGTAATTTAAAAAAATTAAAAGACAAATATGGTAGTAATAAAAATATAACAGTATTTACTGATGATAATATAAAACATATAAATAAAAAAGGAATAGTTAGACAATTAAAAATAGATAATGGTTATTTATATACAATTGATGTAAACATTTTAAGTATTTCAACATTTTTAAAATACTTATCAACTAATTATAAAATTATTGATGTTGAAATAGATAATGAAAGTATTGATAACTTAATTATTAAGTTATATAAGGATTATCAAATATGAAAGTATATTTAACATTATTTAAATTAAAATTTATTAATATGATTCAGTATCGCGCTTCTGCATATGCTGGAATTCTTGCTCAAATATTTTTTGGATTAGTTTTTGTTAATGTCTATTTAGTTTTTTATAGTTCTAATCCAAATGCGGAAGTTCCAATGGATATTCAAGAATTAATAAGTTATTTATGGCTTAATCAAGCATTTTTTGCTATGACTTATATTTGGCTTAGTGATAGTAATTTAATTAAAATGATTAAAGAAGGAAATATTGCTTATGAGTTATGTCGACCAATTAATTTTTATAAAAAATGGTTTGCAACAATGTATGGTAATAGAATTGCAACTGTTATTTTACGTGCTCCATTAACATTTGTATTTGCCTTCTTACTTCCTAAACCATATAATTTAGGATTACCTGTAAGCGTTGAGGCATTTATTTTATTTTTAATTGCAATAATTATTTCTAGTTTACTTGTAACTTCTTTGACGATGATTTTCCATTTAATTACTTTTTTTACTCTTGATGATCGTGGTCCATTAGCTTTCTTACTAATAACTGCAGAATTATTTGCTGGTTCAATTGTACCTTTAGCTTTTTTACCATCATTTTTAAAATTTATTGCTAATTTATTACCATTTAGATTTATGGTTGATTTACCATTTAGAATTTATACAGGTGGTA
>CAYFQA010000078.1:0-1670 GCA_964345145.1 uncultured Muribaculaceae bacterium
CTGGAGCATATGGTCTTGCTCTAGCAAAAATGTTTAAAAAAAATAATTGTCACATTAAAATGTGGTCAAATTTCCAAGAAGAAATTGATGAATTAGAAAAAAATAGAGTTAGTAAAAAATTACCTGATATTAAATTAGACGATGATATTATTTTTTCAACAAATATGGAATATGTTGTTAAAGATGCTAATTTAATTTTATTTGCTGTACCAGCTGGTTATGTTGATACAGTTGCAATGGAACTAAAAAAGTTTTATCAACCAAAACAACATATTTGTATTGCTTCTAAAGGTATTGAACAAGATACATGTTTATTTGTACATGATGTTTTAAATAAATATATTAAAACAAAAAAATTAGCAGTAATATCTGGCCCATCTTTTGCAGTTGATATTGTTACTAATTATCCAATTGGTCTTTCCTTGGGTACTAAATCTAAATCAACCGAAAAATTATTAAAGAAAACATTACAAAATGATAGTTTGAAACTTCGTACAACAGATGATATTATTGGTATTGAAATTTGTGGTTCAATTAAAAATGTTATCGCTATTGCTGCGGGTATTTTAGATGGTTTAGGCGCTAATGAATCAACACAAGCAATGTTTATAACTGAGTCACTAAATGATATTAAAGGATTAATTAAAGCTTTAGGCGGTAATAAAAATACTATTTTATCTTTTGCAGGTTTTGGTGACCTTTTACTTACTTGTACTAGTACCAAAAGTCGTAACTTTAGTTATGGTCGTTTATTAGGAGAAAATAAAAGTAAAAAAGAAATAGATAAATATGTTAAAAATACAACTATTGAAGGTTTATATACTCTTGAATCTATTTATAGTTTAATTAACAATAAAAAAGTAAATATGCCAATTATCGATTTAATTCATGATATTATTTTTGAAGATAAAAACCCTCAAGATTTATTAGCTTTTCTAATTAATAAAGAATAAAAAAACCAAATACTTGGTTTTTTATTTTATTAATCATCAAGGTATAAATGTTTTAAAACTTTTTTTTGGGAATTAAATGCAATAATTTGATGATCATAAAATATATTCTTATTATCATTAATAATCATATCAATTCCTACAATCAATTTAATTATTTCATTACGAATATATTCTTTTCTACGATAAGGGTCTTCTTCTAATGCTGCTAATTTCATTATAGACCTTAAACATTCATTAACAAAATTCATTAATTCATCCGACATATAAACCTCCTAATATTTATTTTTTAGAAAAAAGATCATATATTATGATCTTAATATTTTTCTTAGATTATCTTGAACAAATTTAGCATCTTCATGTCTTAATTCAATTGGTAATTTAAGACCTAACGTTTCAGCCATTTCTACTGCATCATATATATCAATTTTACTAGTATCCATACCTTTATTTCTTAATAAATTTCTAACTCTTTTTAATAAATCATTATAATAATGCGCTAGTTCTATTTGTTTATGTGTTGGTCTCATTATACCTTGTGTAAACATATATTTTTGTAATTCTTCCATCGATGAAACTTCATTACTAACTGTATCATCTTCTTTATCTTTCCATAATTTTCTTCTTTCAAATTCAAATACTTCTGTTTGAGGCATTCTTTTTTCTTTTTCCCATTTTCTAAATATTCAATACATGCTTCCGTTGTAATTGTAAATCCTG
>CAYFQA010000078.1:1680-4190 GCA_964345145.1 uncultured Muribaculaceae bacterium
GTAACTGCTTTACCATTTAAAGCCATTGTTTCACTTTCAAAAGCAGTTACCGGTGAAGGAGATGGATCTCTAAACACCATTTTATCACCATAAAAATTCATCGAAGCTTGATGTGTGTGACCAGCCATAATATTAACATATGGATGTCTACGCATTAAATCACTAAATTTAACTTCTAAATTTGAAACTAATGTTTTATCTTTCAATTCACCATGAGTACTTAAAAATAAATGTCTTCCCCAAGTATAATAACTTTCTTTAAATAAACCAGATTTATCAAAATCAATATGAATATTTTTTAATTTAGATGACATTAAAATACCTGTTGCAATATTTAAATATAAAGCATCCATACTTTGTTTATCATGATTACCACGATTAAAATCAACAAAAATATCATCAAAATAAGGAGATAATCTAACTAGTGAATACATTATTATTGCTAATCCATCACTATAAATTTTATTCCAACGATTATCTGTTTGCATTGTATGTTGAGACATACTAGATGTTTTATTAAATAAATTATCAATATCAAATAAATCACCATTAATACAAATATATAACGTTCTTGAATTCCACTCATTAACTTGGCGATCAATAGTATATCTTGTTATTTCATGTAATAATTTTGCAGCTTTCTTACTATCCCAGTTATCAAAAGAAGTATCTAAATAATGAGTTAAACCTCCAAAATGTAAATCATTAATATGTTGAGTAATTAATATATCTTTT
This sequence comes from uncultured Muribaculaceae bacterium, assembly GCA_964345145.1. GTDB lineage: Bacteria > Bacillota_I > Bacilli_A > RF39 > UBA660 > JAAZHN01. The sequence goes on from CAYFQA010000078.1 coordinate 2,416, forward strand.
TTATTACGAACTGCTTTTTTAGCAACTTTCATATCTGGATATTGTATTTTTGGAACTTCTTTTTCCAAATAATCAATTACTTGTTTAGAAAGATCTAAATAATCTTTATCAATATGTTTTTTTCTTTTAATAGTAATACCAATACGATCACTTGTAACAATAATTGGAACATCTTGATTACCAGATCTTAATTTCATTGGTACACTCCAAGCACCAGGTTCAATACTCGCTAATTCATATAAATTAGGATCTAAACCTAAAACTGTCTCTACTAAGAATCTTCCATCACCAAGCTTATTCATTATTTTTTGTTTTTGTTCTAATGGAGTATCAGTATCTAATATTCCAAATTTTTCTTTTTTATCTTTTTCAGAAATTCCTAATGATTGTTGAATTGTTTTTGTTCCATTATCTAATGTTAATTTAAAAACTGTTTCACCAATAATTAATTCTTTATTTGGATCATATTGAACTTTAAATTCATTTTGCTTATTATAGCTTTTTAAATATTTTTCTACTTCGATTGTATTTAAATTTTCAGCAGTTAAATTTTTAGCTCTTCTTCTTAAAACATCTGCAGGAATTTCTACACCAGTCAAATCTGAATAAGCCTCTTTTGCTTTTGTCCAATTTGCAACTTCTTTTAGATCTAATAAGACCTTGATTGCGTGAAGTGCATTACTATCAACATTGTATTTTTTTCTAGCCATTTTCTTTACCTCCTCACAAAAAAAGTAATAGATTATGAGATTCTATTACAATTTAGACTATTTTTTTATACCTTTTTCTGCGTTCATAAGACCACCCACCCTATATTAATTTTATTATATAATTTTAAAGTGGTTATTGCAAGACTTTTTTAAAAAAATTAAGATCCTGTACTTGAATAATAACGCATACCAATCTTGAAAGCAGTGAATGCAGGAATTAAAGTTAAAAATACTAATAATGGGGAAAATACATATAAAATATTTTCACTTTTTCCTAACAAAAATAATAAAGGATAATAATTAACAAAAGCATAAGGAATTATAAAAGTAAAAATAAATATAAATTTTTTATTAAAAACCCCAATTGGATACTGAGCCATATTTTTACCACCATAAGTAAAAACACTTGCTATTTCTAAACCTTGAACAGTAAAAAAACAATAAGATGCCATAAATAAAAATATTGAGAAAAATATTACAATTGAACTAATTAACATTAAAATAAGAGTAATTATCTTATAAACATCATAACTAATATCCAAATTAAATAAAGCAATAAACAATATAATAATAGCTTGAATTAATCTTGATGTCTTAATTATATCTATTTGGGAGCATAATACTTGTAACATTATATTTCTAGGCCTTAATAATATTTGATCAAATTTAGCTGTAATTATTAAATTAGAAAAACGATCTATTCCTCTTGCAAATATTTCATTAAAAGAAAACCCAAATTGAATTATGGCATAACATAATAATATTTCATATAAAGTAAACCCTTTAATATTTTGAAACTTACTAAATAAAGTTAAAATAATAAAGTAGTTAGAAAACAAAACTGCTATTTGAGATAATAAACCTGCTATAAAAGCCTTTTTATATTGAAGTTGGGATTTTATATGCATTTTTAATGCAGTTAAATATAAACTCATCTTAACCTCCTTGAATAACTGCTTTTCTTGTTGCTTTATCCGCTAGTAAATAACCAAATATTATCATTATTATTAACCATACTATTCCTATTAAAATATTATAAATTCCAGCCATAATTGAAATACCACC
>CAYFQA010000079.1:0-4115 GCA_964345145.1 uncultured Muribaculaceae bacterium
GTATAAATAGTTACTCCTTCTAAATCATCTCTTTTAAAACATCCAGAGACAAAAATTAATAATACAATTAAACTAAAACTAAATATAATTTTTTTCATATTATTTCCTTTCTGGAACAGGATCATAACCATATGTTCCTAGAGGATTACATTTTAAAATCCTCTTTGTACCCAAATATAGACCTTTAAATACACCGTGTAATTCTATTGCTTGAATCATATAATTAGAGCATGTTGGTTGATGACGACAAGCATTATGAGATTTTAAAGGAGTTATTTGATATAACTTAATTAATTTTATTAATAGCTTTTTCATTTATTCACCAATTTAATTATACACTAAATGAGGGGATAATAGCAATTTAATGTTTTAATTTTGTTTTTAAAAATAGTAAATTAATTGCTAGATTTAGGTTTTTTATGTATAATTATTTATAGACAATTAAATTAAGGAAGATATTGATGGAGTTTTTAAAAAAATATAATATATCATTAAAAGATGAAAGTCTTATTAATATGGCTTTAACTCATAGTTCCTATACTAATGAGAAGGAAGGTTCTAATTATGAACGATTAGAGTTTTTAGGTGATGCAGTTTTACAACTTATCATTAGTGAATACTATTATTTGAATAGTGAATTAACTGAAGGAGAAATGAGTAAAAGAAGAGCTAGTTATGTTTGTGAATCGGCTTTATATGAATATGCAAAAGAATTAGATATATTAGATAAAATTAAAGTTGGTACAGGTTTAATCAATAACGTTAATGCTACAGTCGCGGCCGATGTAGTTGAAGCAATTATAGGAGCAATATATATTAGCAATGGTTATGAAGATGCAAAATCATTAATTTATAAATTAATAATTCCTTATATTGAAAATAATGTTAGTTTTTTTGATGATTATAAGACTGTTTTACAAGAAATGGTCCAAACAACGAAAGATTCATTGGAATATGTCTTAGTTTCAGAAACAGGTCCTGCTCATGATCGAACATTTACAGTTGAAGTAAGAATTGATAATATAGTATTTGGGGTAGGAACAGGTAAAACTAAAAAGGAAGCAGAACAACAAGCGGCATTTTCTGCTTATCAAAAAAGAGCGAAGAATTGGTGAAGTATGTATTTAAAAAGTATTAAAGCAATCGGTTTTAAATCATTTGCTGATAAAACAGAATTAAATTTTAAAACTGGAATAACTGTTGTTGTTGGACCAAATGGTTCAGGAAAAAGTAATATAGTTGATGCGATTAGATGGGTCTTAGGTGAACAGTCTGTTAAAGCCTTACGAGGTACTGGTGGCATGAGCGATGTTATTTTTTCTGGTAGTAAATCAAGAAGCCCTCATAATTATGCTTCCGTTACTTTAACGTTTGATAATTCAAATAAATATTTAAATACTGAATATAGTGAAGTTGAAGTAAAAAGAGTTTGTTATCAAACAGGAGAAAATGAATATTATTTAAACAATAATCAAGTAAGATTAAAAGATATTACAGATCTTTTTATTGATACAGGTGCAGGAAGAGAATCATTTAATATAATTTCTCAAGGTAAAGTTTCAGATATTATTAATCAAAAACCAGAGGAAAGAAGAGTAATTATTGAGGATGCTGCTGGTGTTTTAAAATATAAAAAAAGAAAAGAAGAAACTTTAAGAAAATTAGAAAAAACTAATGATAATTTAAGTAGAATTAATTTAATTATTAATGAATTAGAAGTAAATTTAGAACCACTTCGTTTACAAGCAGAAACTGCTAAAAAATATTTAGATTATAAAAATGAATTAGAAAGTATTGAAATTGCTTTAATCGCTAAAGATATTAATTCATTAAGTACTGAGTATGAAACATTAAAAGAAGAAGTAAGTATTTTAGAAAAAAATATTTTAACTAAAGAGACAAATATAAATAAAGAAGAAGATAAAATTGAAAATATTAAATTAAAAATAATTAAATTAGAAGAAAAAGTTAATAAATTTAATAATGAATTATTAAATCTGACTGAAGAATTATCTTCTTTAGATACTAAAAGGCAAATAACTAAAGAAAAACAAAAATATGCAAATGATGATTCTAAAATTCAAGATAATCTTGTTGATTTAAAAGAAAAAGAATTAAGCTTAAAAAACAATTTAAATTTATTAAAAAAAGAAATTAGTGATTTAGAAGAATCGATTAAAGCTAAATATGAGAAGCAAGAAGAACTAAGTGTTGATATTAAGAAGTTTACAGTAACTAAAACTAATTTAGCTAATGAAATAAATGATTTAACTAAAAGAGAAATGTCTTTAAAAAATACTAAAGAAATTTTAGAAGATAATATTAATAATAATGCAAAAATTCCTTATGCTGTTCGTAGTGTTATCAACAACCCGAGATTAGAAGGAGTTCATGGAATATTAGGTAATTTATTGGAAACAGAAGTTACTTATGGAACTTCTATTGAAATAGCTTTAGGGTTTAATGCGAATGTTATAATTATTGATGATGAAAATTGTGTTAAAAAGGCTATTAGTTATTTAAAAGAAAATAATTTAGGAAGAGCAACATTTTTTCCTTTAAATGTTATTAAACCAAGAGGAATTGATCCAGAAATATTAAATATTGCTTCTAAACAACCTGGTTTTATAGGTGTTGCTAGTGATTTAGTAACTTATGATGCAATTTATCGTAATATTGTTTTAAATCAATTAGGAAATACAATAATTGTTAATAATATTGATAATATGAATGAATTAGGTAAAAAAATAAATTATCGTTACCGAATTATTACATTGGATGGAGAGTTATTACATACTGGTGGTTCTGTAACTGGTGGTAGTACTAAATCTTCTAAAGGAATGATTTCTGATAAATTAGAATTAGAACGATGTGAAAAAGAATTATTAAATATTAGTAATGAATTAAAGGGATTAGAGAATAATCAAAAGCAAAATGATAATGAGTTATTATTAGTAACAGATAATTATAATAATGTTACTAGAGAAATAATTAACTTAAAAGAAACATTAAGTCAAAAAGAATATAATTTACAAGAAAATACTAATCGTTATGAAGAATTAGTATTTGAATTAAAAAGTAATCAATCAGTATTAAACAATGAAGTTGATAAAGAATTAAATAAAATTTTAGAAGATTATGCGAAATTAGTAAGTCAAAAAGAAATATTAGAATCAGATTATAATAAAGCTTTAACTGAAAAAGATGAATTAAATAATGAATTATTAACTTTAGAATCGAATCGTAAACAAAATAACCAACTGTTTAATGCTGATAAATCTTCTTTACATGAAAAAGAAATAAAAATTAGTAGAATTGAAACTAAACTAGATAGTTTATTAAATACTCTTAATGAAGAATATAGTTTAACTTATGAAAAAGCATATGAAACATATAAATTAGATTTAGAAGAAAGTATAGCAAGAACAAAGGTAACTTCTTTAAAATCAGAAATAAGATCTTTGGGAGATGTTAATACTGGTTCTGTAGCTGAATATGAAAGAATTAATAAAAGATATACTTTCTTAACAACTCAAAAAGAAGATTTAGTTGGTGGAATAAATAATTTAACAGAAATAATTAGTTCTTTAGATGAAACAATGAAAGAAAGATTTGCAGAAACATTTGAGGCAGTAAATAATGAATTTTCAAAAGTATTTAAAGAATTATTTAAAGGTGGTAAAGGATTTTTAACTTTGACTAATCCCGATGATTTACTAGAAACAGGAGTTGAAATTTCAGCTGAACCACCAGGAAAAAGTTTAAGAACAATTACTTTATTATCTGGTGGAGAAATGACTTTAACTGCAATTGCTTTATTGTTTTCAGTTTTAAATATAAGGCCTGTACCATTTTGTGTATTAGACGAAGTAGAAGCTAATTTAGATGATGTTAATGTTGAAACATTTGGTAAGTATTTACAAAGTTATGGAGAAAAAACACAATTTATTGTTATATCTCATAAAAAAAGAACAATGGAGTATGCTGATACTTTATATGGGGTAACAATGCAAGAAAGTGGAGTTAGTAAATTAGTAAGTGTTAAATTAAGTAATTTAGATGGGGCGGAAGATGGAAGATGGAAGAAATAATTAAGAAAATCCATGATTATAGTT
>CAYFQA010000080.1:0-4083 GCA_964345145.1 uncultured Muribaculaceae bacterium
ATTAAAACCATATTTTGAACCGAGACTGATTTATGATAATGCAGCCTGCCGGGAAGGAAAAGGCACTCGATTTGCTACCGATAGACTGACAAAATTCATGAGGGACTTTTACAAAGAACATGGAACTAACGGATATATCTTGAAGTTTGATATTCGCAAATTCTTTGACAGCATTAACCATCAGGTGCTGAAACAGAAATTACATTGTTTCCCAGATGAAGAGGTACAAAAATTACTGAGCCATATCGTAGACAGCTATGCAAAGGAACCTGAAACAGAAGAACCTAGCCAGAGAGGATTACCGCTTGGCAACCAGACGAGTCAATGGTTTGCACTCTGGTATCTGAATGGATTAGATAGACTCATTAAGGAAAAGTTTGGAATTAAATACTACAGCAGATATATGGATGATGGCATATTAATTCATGAGAATAAAACATATTTAAAGCAATGTCTCGAGGAAATGACAGCGTATGTAGAAAAGGAGTTAAAACTGTCCTTCAATGAAAAAACACAGATTTTACCAATATCACAAGGTGCAGATTATCTTGGATTCAGGTTCTACTTAACAGATACAGGAAAGGTGATAAGAAGACTGCCAACTTCCAATAAAAAGCGATGGAAACGTAGGCTAAAGCTCTATCAGAAGCAGTATCGTCAGGGAACCAAGAACTTTGAAGAGATTACACGCAGTATGAAAAGCTATCAAGGACATCTAAAGTATGGTAACACCTATCGATTAAGAGCAAAAGTTTATCAAAGCTTTGTACTTACAAAACACAGTGAAAGCTGAAATTATAGAAAACTATATACATAGAAGAAAGGTGAGGATTATGAAAAGAAATGGAAAGGTATTTAAGAAAACACTTGGTATCGTATTAAGTGCAGCCATGCTTGTAAGTGGTATGACTTTTATGCCAGGCAGTGCTGTAGAAGTACAGGCAGCGGCAACTACCAAGGATGTGAATCTGGGATTTGGAGGAATTAGTGATCCAACAAGTACAGAAAGTTCCGCTACAGCTTGGACTGGAAGCAAGGTATATTATGGAGATAAATTATGGAGAGTATTAGATGATTCTGGTTTTTTGTTTTCAGAGGATTTATTAGAAACGAAAGTATACCATGATACCCTTTCAGGCATAACATGGGAGAATTGTACTTTAAGAAGCTATTTGAATGGTCAAACGTTCTTGAACAGTAATTTTACAGGAACAGAGCAAGACGCAATTAAGGATACTTCAGTAACCAATGACAGTAATCCAGATTATAGTACAGCAGGCGGAAATAACACAACGGATAAGCTGTTCCTTCTCTCTCTTGCAGAAGTGAGAAATACTGACTATGGATTTGGAAGTGATGCCACAAGAGCTGCAAGCTCTTGGTGGTGGCTCCGGTCCCCCGGTGACCGTGGTCGCAGTGCGGCCAACGTGAACATTGGTGGCTACGTCATTTCGTACGGCTACGATGTGGACCTTGATGGCGGTTCCGTTCGCCCCGCTTTAAATTTGAATCTGTCCTCTGTGCTCTTCACATCTGCGAGCGGAGCGAGCAAATCTTCTTTTGGAGTTGTTGGAGACAGTAATGTGAGCAATAATACATGGAAGCTGACATTAGAGGGAACAGAAAACACCCTTGGTGCAAATAAAACAAATGGCAAGACAAGTCTGACAGCAGGATACTCGGCAGAAAATTTAATAATTAGCCATAGTGCAGCAACCACTCTGACGGACGCTACACAGGTATCTGCCATGCTGACAGATAGTTATGGAACAGTATTATATTATGGAAGTGTAAATTCTGATACAACAGCAACAAGTTCAACTGTAACTATTCCAGCAGGGTTGGCAGTAGGAACTTACAGTTTATATGTAATTGCAGAAGATGTGAACACTGGTAATTTAACAGACTATGCCACTGCATTAGGAACAGCGATTTCGATAAATGTGAATGCAGCTCCAAGCACCTATGCAGTAACAGTCAATAATGGTACAGGTGATGGAAATTATGAAGAAAATGCAACAGTCACAATCACAGCCGATGCAGCTCCAAGTGGACAGCATTTTAAGGAATGGACAGGAGCAGACAGCTTAAACTTTACAAGTGGAAGCAAGACAAGTACCACAGCTACATTTACAATGCCAGCAAATGCAGTAACCCTGACAGCAACCTATGAGAATGACACACCACCAGCTCCAAGCACCTATGCAGTAACAGAGGAAGCGACTACTACAACAGATACTCAAAAGGATGAAGTTCCTAAGACTGGAGATCATTCACCAATCGTATGGTTATTCGTTCTTGTAATGGTTAGTGGTGGTACACTTCTATGTTTAGGAAGAAAGAAGAAAACACATAGATAACAGATGAGGGATGATATGAAGACTGAATCCGACAATCATAAATCAAAGTGTAGGGAAAATGAAAAGAACCTACAGAATAGACGGGTGGCGAAAGTCACCTGTCTTCGTCATAAAAGACGAAGTGAAAGAAGATATATGTTTTGTACAAGAATAGCAGCAGTTATCTTTACTATGAGTGTTATTGCAATTGTAATTGTTATGTGGTGCAGGCACAAAGATAACGAACGTACCCTGCAGACACAGAACGAGATGAGCAAAGAGATCAGTGAAATAAGGGAAAATGAAACAAAGAAACTTTATGAATTACCTGTCGCAGGAATCGAGAGAGTCTTTCGAGATATATTAAGGAATGCAGAAAAATTATCTGCACCAGCAGAGATACTCCCAGAATATCAGCCACTCTATGAACAGAATCCAGATATGATTGGCTGGCTTAAAATAGAAGATACTGTTATAGATTATCCAGTGATGCAGACAATGGAGGATGAAGACTATTATCTGGATTATGATTTCAACAGAGAACCTAATAACAATGGTTGCCTGATTATGGATACGGACTCCACAGTGGGAACAGATCCCAAAGATAATGAATACTATAATGGGAGCAAACCATCAACAAATTTGATTATTCATGGACATACGATGAAGTCGGGACTGATGTTTGGTGGATTAAAACAGTATGCAGATGAGACTTATGGGAAAAATCATTCTATAATCTGCTTTGACAGCTTGTACGAACAACGAGAATATCAGCTTATAGCAGTATTTTATTCACAGGTGTTTAATAATACGGACAAAGTATTTAAGTATTATAATTTCTTTCAAGCAGATACGCAGGAAGAATTTGATGACTGGTATGAGAATATCAAGGCTATGTCTCTTTATGATACTGGTGTAACAGCAGAATATGGGGATGAATTTATCACGCTGTCATGCTGTTCCTATCAGGTGGAAGAAGGCAGGTTTGTTGTGGTAGGAAAACGAATTGTGTAATGATTTCCCACTGAAAATAACATTTGAAATGACAGAAATGGTTATTTGCGAGAATATAGAAAAACTAACACAGTGGTGAAATCCTTTTAGATTCTACCGCTGTGCTAGTATACTCTGATAATAAATTTATGCGAAGCTGAAACACTTTTTTGCAATTACTACCATAGTTCTAAAGAATCTTCTGCATCTACCCACGTCTGCATTTCTCCATCCAATACTAATCGGGCATATTCTATGGTTCATCAATGGCTAATGTATTTAAAGCACACTGGGAGCATCCGGTTGTAACAATTCTATCTTCTGCTTTGTTGCAGTTAATTCTAAGTAGCATATTATCAAAGGTCGTGACATCAATGCTGTTACAATATTGGTTATATGTTGCGTAAGTGAATCTCATGTTATCTGTCCTTTCCAAATAAATCACATAGTATCAAGTTAATAAGTGTCAATACAGATGAGCCAGTTGTATGGCTTATTTTTGTGTTGTCCTATATTTACTCTTATGAACGTCAAACACAGGACAGTCTAAGGTCTTCTTTTATAAAAACGAAAAGGTTCGTGAAGCTCTTGAGGAAGTTAAGAATGAGCAGAAAGAAGAGTAGATGGAAATTATCAGAAAAGAGATTGTTGATCACAGCCTTGAAAAACAGTTGGAAGTTTACAGGAAAGAACTAGACGAGACCAAGAGTGAGAACCAGCGGTTGCAGTAAGAAAACGAAAAGCTGAAGAG
>CAYFQA010000081.1:0-3524 GCA_964345145.1 uncultured Muribaculaceae bacterium
ATCATATTTGGTAGATTTAAAGGAATTTGAATCAGAATTAGAGTTAATTAATAATATTAAAAAGATAATTAGAGTTGCTAAATCTTTGAATAAACCTGTATGTGCAACCGGAGATGTTCATCATTTAACTGAAGAAGATAAAATTTATCGTCAAATAATTATTAATCAAAATATACCAAATGTTGGTAGACATCCATTAAATAGACAAGAAATTAGAGATATACCTACTCAACATTTTCGAACTACTAAAGATATGTTAGAACAATTTAGCTTTTTAGAAGAAAAAGAAGCATTTGAATATGTAGTTACTAATCCTAATTTAATAGCTGATCAAATTGAAGAATTGGAGATTACTAAAAAAGACTTATATCCACCAAAAATGGAAGATTCTGATGAACAAGCAAAAGATATGGTTTATGAAAAAGCTAAAGAATTATATGGTGAGGAATTACCAACCATAGTAAAAGATCGAATAGAAGCTGAGTTATCAGGTATTATTGCTAACGGTTATTCTGTTTTATATTTAATAAGTCAAAAATTAGTTAGTCGAAGTTTAGAAAATGGATATTTAGTTGGCTCAAGAGGTTCAGTTGGTTCTTCTTTTGTTGCAACAATGATGGGAATAACTGAAGTTAATCCATTACCTCCACATTATTTATGTCCAAAATGTAAAACATCTATTTTTGAAGTAGATGGTGAATCATTAGAAACACATTATGCAAGTGGTTATGATTTGCCTGATAAAAAATGTGAATGTGGAGAAGATATGATTAAGGATGGTCAAGCAATTCCATTTGCAACTTTCCTTGGCTTTAAAGCAGAAAAAATTCCTGATATTGATCTTAACTTTTCTGGTGATAACCAAGCTGATATGCATGATTATGTTAAAGAATTATTTGGTGAAGATAATGTGTTTAGAGCAGGAACAATAGGAACAGTCGCGGATAAAACTGCTTATGGATTTGTTAAAGGTTATATGGAAACAAAAAATATTATGTTACGTGGACCAGAAATTGAAAGACTTGCACAAGGTTGTGTTGGAGTAAAAAGAACTACAGGTCAACATCCAGGAGGAATAATTGTAATACCAAACTATATGGATATATATGATTTTAGTCCATATCAATTTCCAGCAGATGATCCAAAAAACGCTTGGTTTACAACTCATTTTGATTTCCATGCAATCGATAATAATGTTTTAAAATTAGATATTCTTGGTCATGATGATCCTACAATGTTAAAATATTTAGAAGATATTTCTAAAATAAAAGTAACAGATATTCCTTTTGATGATAAGGCTGTATTATCATTATTTAATACATGTGAAACCTTAGGGATAAATCCAGAAGAAATAGGATACCCAACTGGTACTTTAGGCTTACCAGAATTTGGTACTAATTTTGCAATTCGAATGTTAGATGAAGCAAAACCGAGTTCATTTATGGAAATAGTCAAAATATGTGGTTTAGCTCACGGAACAGATGTTTGGGCTGGTAATGTTAGAGATTTAATATTAGATGGGTCTGTAACATTAAAAGAAGTTCATGGTTGTCGTGATGATATTATGAATATTTTAATTAAATATGGACTTGAACCAAGTTATGCATTTAAAATATCTGAATTTGTTCGTAAAGGAACAGCATCTAAAAAACCCGATGTTTGGGAGGAATTTAAAGCAGAAATGATTAAACATAATGTTCCCAATTGGTTTATCGATTCATGTCAAAAAATTAAATATTTGTTTCCAAAAGCACATGCAACTGCATATGTAATGATGTCCTATCGTGTCGCTTGGTTTAAATTACATCATCCAATTGAATACTATTCAGCATTTTTCAGTATTAGATGTAACGATTTTGATGTTGAATCTATGATTGGTGGCATAAGAGCTATTAAAGCTAAAATTGATGAAATTAAAAGTAAACGTTTTGAAGCAACTAAAAAAGAAACAGATGTATTAACTACTTTAGAAGTAGCATATGAAATGCATTTACGAGGATTTACATTTAAAAATATAGATATTAAAAAATCAGATTCGAAACATTTCTTAATTTCTGAAGATAGAAAAAGTTTATTAATTCCATTTCGTGCTTTAGACGGAATGGGAGAAATGGTTGTTAATAAACTAGTTGAAGAAAGGGAAATAAAAGAATTTGGTAGTATAGAGGACTTACAAAATAGAGGTAAAGTAAATACAACAACCATTGAACGATTAAAAGCATTAAATGTTTTAGATGAATTACCAGAATCTCCTCAATTAAGCTTATTTTAAGGAAAAAATAATGAAAAAAATTAAATTAGGATTAAGAATAGTAATTGTTGTCATTTTATGTTTGTTAGTATATTTGGAAACTAATACTAAAAAAACAAATAATAATATCACAAAAATTGATCCACCTAGTAGTCAAGAAAAAATAATTTATGTCCCTGAACAAATTACAGAAGTCACTTCTGATAGTTATATATTTTATGATTATCAAAGTGAAAGAACATATTATGAATATAAAAGTGAATCTAAGATAATACCTGCTTCTTTAGTAAAATTATTTACAATTAATGAAGCTTTAAAGTATGTAGAATTAACAGAAGAAGTGAAAATAGGAAAAGAAGTTTATCGAATTGGTCCAAATTCTTCAAGTGCATATTTAAAATTAGGAAAAGTATATACAGTTCATGAATTAATTACTTTAATGTTAATTCCATCTGCTAATGATGCTTCTTATTCTTTAGCAAATTATGTAGGAAAAAAATTGAATCAAGATTCAAAATTAATTACGGATAATTTAGAAACGTTTTTAAAACATTTAAATAATTCATTACAAGAAGACATATTTGAAAGTAATATTTAAATACTGAAATTAAAAGTGTAGATGGTTATGATATTGAATCATATACAACAGTTAATGATTTAAGAAAATTAATAAATGATTTATTAAAAAAAGATTTTATATTAGAAATAACTGCAAAAGATCAAATCAATATCAAAGGAATTAATTATAGAAATACTAATCTTTTAATTAATGATTCCAGTTTAGAAAAAAAATATTATACAGAAAATGTTACAGGTTTAAAAACAGGTAGCTTGGCTGGTAATTTCAATTTAATATTTAGCTATAAAATAGATGATAATTTATATATAGGAATGTCTTTAGCAAATAAAACTAAAGAAGAACCATTTAAAAATTCAAAAATAATGATCGATAGATTTAGAAATAGGTGAGTTTATGAAAAATCTAATCTTAATTGATGGTAATAACTTTCTTTTTCGAAGTTATTATGCAACATCATATTCAGGAATAATAATGCATATTTCTGTTCCCTTTTGCACTTCACTGTTTACCTTTATATCGCTGTTATGCGCATCTGCGATGTGTTTTGCAATTGAAAGGCCTAATCCAGTTCCACCTAATTCTCTAGTACGAGCTTTATCTACTCTATAAAATCTCTCAAATATTCTCTTCTGATCTTCTTTTGGTATACCTATTCCATCATCTTTAATTATTATATTTATATTTTTATCTTGT
>CAYFQA010000081.1:3534-4072 GCA_964345145.1 uncultured Muribaculaceae bacterium
AAAGATGGATTTCCAACTAATGCTCTTTATGGGTTTGTTTCAATGTTAAACAAAATAATAAAAGAAGAAAATCCGGATTATATCGCGGTTGCATTTGATGTTGGTAAAAACTTTAGACATGATAAATATCCTTCTTACAAAGAAGGAAGAGTAGAAATGCCTGAAGATTTAAGATTACAAATGCCAGTTGCTAGAGAATTACTTACTGCGATGGGAATAAAATATTATGAAATAGAAAATTATGAAGCGGATGATATAATTGGTTGTTTAGCTAAAGAAGCAGAACGTGATCCAAATTTTATTGGTACAATTATTTCTTCAGATAAAGATTTATTACAATTAATATCCCCTCAAATAACAATGAAGTTATTAAAACAAAAAGATTCGATTCGTTATGATGAAAAAACATTTGTTGAAGATTTTGGTTTTGAACCAATTAATATTATTGATTTTAAAGCTCTTGCAGGAGATTCATCAGATAATATTCCCGGCGTTAAAGGGATAGGAGAAAAAACTGCTACTAAGTTAATTTCTGAAT
>CAYFQA010000082.1:0-225 GCA_964345145.1 uncultured Muribaculaceae bacterium
TAATGGAGAAAAGATGGGATTGAAAAACTTACAGGATGCTTTAACACTAGCAGAGTATGCAGGGTTAGATTTAGTCTTAATGAGTGCAGAAGCAAATCCACCAGTAGGAAAAATAATGGATTATAATCGTTTTCGTTATGAAAAACAAAAAAGACAAAAAGATGCATTAAAAAAACAAAGAGAGACTAATAAAGCAATTAAAGAATATCAATTAACTGTTACAAT
>CAYFQA010000082.1:235-3498 GCA_964345145.1 uncultured Muribaculaceae bacterium
TGACTTTGAAACAAGAAGAAGAAATGCTGAAAATTATTTGAAAAAAGGTCATAAAATAAAAGTTTCTTTATTATTTAAAGGACGTCAAATGGCTCATACTGAGTTGGGATTTGATGTTATGAATCGTTTTGCTGAAGCATTAAGTGAAGTATCAGTAGTTGAATCAGAACCTAAATTAGAGGGTAGAAAGATGCACATGTTATTAACACCAAAAAAATAGAAGGAAGGAAATGTTAAAATGCCAAAACAAAAAACACATAAAGCAAGCGCTAAGGTATTCAAAAAAAGACCTAGTGGACAAGTAACTTATAAAAGATCTGGTGGTAATCACCAAACAAATAAAGATAGTGGAAAACAAATTCGTCAAAGAAGAAATAAAGGAGTATTATCTAAATCTGATGCTCATAGAATCAAGGATGTAATCTAGGAGGATATATGACAAGAGTTAAACGTGGTCCTGTTGCCAAAAACAGAAGAAGAAAAGTATTAAAAAGAGCTAAAGGATATTTTGGAAGTAAACATCGTTTATATAAAACAGCTCAAGAACAATTATTTCATTCAGGAGCTTATGCTTATCGTGATCGTAAAGTTAATAAAAGAAATTTCCGTAAATTATGGATTACTCGTATTAACGCAGCATGTCAAGAAAATGATATAAGCTATTCAAGATTCATTGATGGTTTAAATAAGGCTGGAGTAAGTATTAATCGTAAAATGCTTTCAGAATTAGCGATAGATAATCCTACTGCTTTTACCGAATTAGTAAAAACTGCTAAAAATGGTTTAGAAGGTAAAGTAGCCGTAGATGTTAAAGTTGAAGCGAAACCTGAACCTAAAAAAGAAGAAAAACCAGTAGAAAAAAAAGAAACTAAAAAAGAAACACCAAAAGTTGAAACAAAACCTGAATCTAAAAAAGAAGATTTAAGTTCTAAAACATTAGCAGAATTAAAAGAAATTGCTAAAGAAAAAGGCTTAACTGGTTATTCAACAATGAAAAAAGCAGAATTATTAGAAGCTTTAAAATAATAAAATAAAATACATAATTAAGTAATTATGTATTTTTTTATGTGTTATAATTATCATTGGTGATACTATATGAAACAAATTTTATTTGCTACAGGTAACGAAACTAAAGGAAAAAGATTTTCTAAAGGATTAATTAAAGAAGAAATAGAAGTATTAACTTTAAAAGATTTAGATCTTAAATTAGATATTCAAGAAGATGGTAAAACTGCAATTGAAAATGCTTTGATTAAAGCAAGAGAATGTTATCGTTTAACTAAATTACCATCGATGGGTATGGATGATACATTATATTTAGAAGGTGTACCAGAACTTGAACAACCAGGTTTAAATGTAAGAAGAGTTAATGGAAAAGTTTTAACTGATGAAGAAATGATTGACCATTATATAAATTTAGTTAAAAAATATGGACATAATGGTCGAATAAATTGTAAATGGATTTATGGTCTTGCAATAGTAGATGAACATGGTAATGAATCTGAATATACTTGGTATAAAGATGATTTTTATTTTGTTGATAAAAGTTCTGAGATAGTAAATCCAGGTTATCCTTTAAACTCCATTTCTAAATATAAGGAAATAGATAAGTATTTTACTGAATTAACTGAAGAAGATAAAAACCTAATTATTTATAATGAGGAACATGTTGTTGATTTTATTTCTAATACATTAAAAAAAGAACACTAGTTCTTTTTATTTTTTTGGGTTAAATTTATTTAAGTATTCTTCATATGCTTTATATTCAATATCATTATAATCTTCAACAAAATTTCTTTTAATTTTTTCAAAATATTTTTTAATTATAAAATCTGTTAAATAAGGATTACGAACTAATAAAGGACCAACAGTATAAGTTCCATAAAATTGACTTGTTTGATAACCTTCTAAGTGAGAATTTGGTTCATTACCAATACCTTTAATAACTCTAAAAAAATTGTTTTCATTACTAAAAGTAATACTTTGTCTATTTTGAAAACCAATTACAGTTTTATTTAATAGAGGAGTTTGTAAAAACATATCACTAACTAATCTTTCATCTTTAACTTCAGAATAATAATTAAATATTTCTAAACCATTATATCTTTTTCCGTTATTTAATATATATTTACCAAATATTTCTAAAGAATTACCAGTTATTATAAATACTTTATCATTGATAATATTTTTAATATCTCTTTTATATTTAACTATATCTTCAAGAACAATTAATTGATTTTTTTCTGTTCCCATTCCCATGTAGAAAAAATCATAATCATAAAAATTAATCTCATCACCAACAGTTAAAAAATGTACTTCAACTTCTAAACCTTGTTTTTTAAGTTTGTTTTTTAATGCATCAACATTAGCATGTTCTCCGTAAAGGTTCATTAAATCATAATAAAGATGAGCAATTTTAATCATTTTTTACCTCCTTTAGCTAAAGATGTTAATGTTTCAATCATTTCAAAACAAACTAGAGTATAAATACTACCTTTAGCATTATTTAAGTCGTTAAATATATTATTAATATCTTCAACAATAATTATTTTATCTTTTGGTATATCAGCATATTTTAACCTAACAGCAACATCATATTTAAATTGACCAACACAAAATATTTTATCAGTATATTCATTATTTAATAATTCAAAATCAATATCATAAAGCCAAGATATATCATTATGGGGATGTCTTCTACTTACATGTTCAAAACCAATTATATAAGATTTAAGATTTTTATCATTAACTAAATAATTAATTGATTGTAAATAACTTAAATTATTTTCATTTTTACTTTCAATAATATTAATTTTTTTACCCTGATATTCTAAATAAGAAGTCATTCTTTTAGATTTATCTTGATGAGTATTAAAATAATTTAGTATTTGTTGATCAGTAATACCAATTTCTTTACAAGTAGCATACGCTGCAAGTGAGTAGTAAGCTGCAAAGAAAACATTATTATCAATATGAATTTCATTACCGTTAACTTTCATTGTTTGTTTTTCCAAATCTACATCAGTACCTTCATAGTTAGGTTTAGGTCTTTTAAAACAACCATTTTTACAATGATAACCACCTAAATGACCATAATGATAATAATCATAATTTAACTTATTAGAACATACATAACAATAAGAATGATCTAATGATAAGGAATTGTTTTCATTTAATGAATAATTAGTTTTTGAAATACCATAAGTAGTATTATGCTATATGGTATTGTTTTTTTATACTAAAGTTTTATATTTATTAAAATA
>CAYFQA010000082.1:3508-4055 GCA_964345145.1 uncultured Muribaculaceae bacterium
TTTATAAATAGTATCGACAGTATAGTTCCTTGAAGGTTGATCTCTTGTAATATTAGTAATTACTAAGTGAGTAAATACAGGTTTAGGGAATGCTAAAGTCATATGTCTTTCATCAATTTCTAATAATAATACATCTCCTTTAACTTTTTTAGTAAATACAGAAGTATTAGTCATAATATGAGTATAAATACCCCTAACAGCATTTGAACCGCTGGCATTATAAGTTACTTTATAACCAGCACTTGTTAATATTTTAGCAATAACATTCACTGTTGAACCTTTACCAGAACTTCCAGTTACACCAATAACATATTTAGGATAAATAACTTTATTTAAAGCGTTTTTATCATGACGAAATAACACACTTCCTGGAAATACTGAACCATTTTTTCTAAATATTTTACAACCAATTTTTAATAACTTAGTTAAAAGTATAAACAATCTTATTTTCATCTTATTCCTCCTAAACAATTGTCACGATACCTGTTTTACCTACATGAGTACTTGATGTATCATTACCTATTACTATTGCTGTAAAATATGCATA
>CAYFQA010000083.1:0-3983 GCA_964345145.1 uncultured Muribaculaceae bacterium
AGTAAAATAATTTGTCCTACTATTGGAATTAGCCCAAGTAGTAAAAACCAGCCTGATTTATTGGTATCATGTAATCTTCTGATAGATAAAGCAAGACTTGGGATTAGTGTTGCAATAGTATAAATTATTACAACAACATTTGAAATTTGAATTGCGCTTTCACCCATGAGTCCACCAATAAAGCCAATTACAAAACCAATAATGACATTTGCTAAAAAAACAAACCAATAATCTGATACTGTTGAACGTCCACTAAAGTTTGTGTAATTGCGCCAAAATTTTTTGTAAGCTTCTACCATTGTTATCTCCTCCTTATGTTAATAATTATAAGTTATTAAGTTTATTAATACAAGTATGAAAAATATATTAAATTTAAGTATATTAACATCAATTTATTTTTAAATGTTATAATTTGATTGGTAAGAAAGGATTATTTAGTATGAAAGTATATATAATTGGACCTGTTGGTAGTGGAAAGACTTCTTTTTCTGAAATGTTGTCTAAAAAACATAATATTAAATGTTATCAACTAGATAAAGTTTCTTGGGATGATGATAATGGAAACATCAAAAGAACTGAAGAAGAAGCAAAAAAAATATTTGAAGAAATTATAAAAAATAAAAATTGGATAATTGAAGATGTTGGTAGAGATAAGTTTAAAAAAGGTCGAGCAGAAGCTACTATTATTTATTATATTAAATTTACTAAGGTTAAATCATATATAAGTGTTACTAAAAGGTGGATTAAACAAAAAACAGGTAAAGAAAAAAATAATGCTCCACCAACTTTTAATCAATTATTATATTTTTATTCAATAGTAAAATCTTATTATAAAAGAGAAAAAAGAACATTAAAAGAATTAGAAGAATATAAAGATAAATTAGTTTTTGTAACTAGAAGAGAATTTAATAAATATTAAAAATGTTTATTATAATTAATTTATAAGAAATTACTTGAATCAATATTTAAAAATGGAATAAAAAAGAAGATTTTTTTCATATATTAAGGTATAATGTAGATGGATGGTGTAGTGATGAAGAAGCATAAATTATTTTTAGTTTTTAGTATAATTATAATTGCAGTTTTAGCATTTATAGTTTTAAATAATTTAACTCGTGAAACAAATGTTGTAGAAAAAAAAGAAACAATTGAAAAAAAAGAAGAAAAAAGCACAAAAGAAGAAAAAGAAAAAGTTATTGAAGATGTAGTAATTAAAGATAAATTTATAGTAACTGCAGTAGGTGATTGTACTTTAGCAGAACATACAGGATGGACTGGACCTCGTACTTTTTCGTCTGTTATGAAAAGTTTAAATTATGATTATAGTAAGATTTTTGCTGGAGTTCAAAGTGTGTTTGCTAATGATGATTTAACGATAGTTAATTTAGAAAATGTTTTTACTGATGCGACAAAGCCCGCTAATAAAAAATTCACTTTTAAATCTCCTAAAAGTTATGTAAATATTTTAACAGAAGGTAGTGTAGAAGCTGTTAATTTTGCTAATAATCATACTCATGATTATTTAGAAGTCGGTTATAATGATACAATTGAAACTTTAAAAGAAGCAAATGTTGCTTATTTTGGTTATGATAAATATCACATATATGAAACAAAAGGATTAAAAATAGGGTTAATTGGTTATTATGCAGTTGATAATCCAAATATATATAAAGAATTAGATGCTGGTTTAAAGTATTTAAAAGAAAACAAAGTTGATTTAATTTTTGTGACATTTCATTGGGGAATTGAAAGATATTTATATCCTTTAGAAAGTCAAAGAGAGTTAGGAAAATATGCGATTGATAATGGAGCAGATTTGATAATTGGTCATCATCCACATCGTATTCAAGGAATCGAGACCTATAAAGGAAAACATATTGTTTATTCATTATCTAATTTTTCTTTTGGTGGCCATACTAATCCAGCAGATCAAGATGCATTTATTTTTCAACAAATATATGATTTGGAAAATGGAAAAATAACAGGAAGTACAATTAAAATCATTCCTGCAACAATATCATCAGTTAAACATTTTAATAATTATCAACCTCAGCTTTTATATGGTGAAGATGCTAAGCGTGCTTTAAATAAAGTGTTAGAACGTAGCGAAAAATTTGGATTCGAATATAATGAGGATTAATATGGAAGTAGTAATTGATAATTTGAAAATACATTATGAAGATAATGGAAAAGGTAAAAATATATTAATACTTCATGGCTGGGGATCATCAGGGGAAGTATTTAAATTGATGAGTGATTATTTAAAAACTAATAATCGAGTTATTGTTGTTGATTTACCTGGATTTGGTAAAAGTGAAGAACCGAATAAAGCGTTGGTTTTAGATGATTACGTTGATATTGTTAAAAAAATAATTAAAGAATTAAAAATAGTAGAACCAATAATAATAGGTCATTCATTTGGTGGAAGAATTACGATTAAATTAGCTGCTGATAAGAAAAACAAATTAAAAAAGATAATTTTGATCGACAGTGCAGGAATAAGAAGAAAGAAAAAACCTAGCATAAAAGTAAAAATATTAAAGTTTTTAAATAGAACAGTTGGTAAGTTATTACCAAGTCTTTCTCGTAAAATGAAAGATCGTATTGGTTCTTCTGATTATCGAAATGCTAGTTTAGTAATGAAAGATACTTTAGTAAATGTAGTTAGAGAAGATTTAACTCCATTATTAGAACAAATTGAGGCATCAACATTGTTGATTTGGGGTGAAAATGATATGGATACTCCTTTTGAAGATGCCTTATTAATGGAAAGATTAATTAAAGATTCTGGTATAGTTAAAGTTTCTAATGCTGGACATTATTCATTTTTAGATGATCCTCATTTAGTTCATTTAGCAATAAATAGTTTTATTAAGGAGGAAAAATAATGTTAGTAATTGCTTATATATTATTAGTAATTAGTTTTGTTTTCTACTTAATTAAAAACATTCATATTTATCAACTTAATTATTATAAACCAGAAGTTCAAAGAAAATGGATAAATAATAATCGTGAATTAATAGTTATTAACTTTTGTGTAGCTCTTATGATTATATTATTCAATTATTTTGAATTATTTCCGATTATTAATTTGTTAGCATTATTTTTAATTTATTATAATTTTTCTAAAAAAGCAAAAAAGAAATTAGTTTATACACCACGAGTTAAAAGAATGTTAAGTGAAACATTTTTAATAATTATTTTAATAATGTTATTATTATATTTATTAAAAATACCCTATTATTTATATATAATTTCATTTATATTTGCGATTATACCTTGGTTATTATTATTTGTTGATTTTACTCAAAGACCATTAAATAAAATGATTAATAATTGGTATATTAATGATGCTAAAAAGATATTAGCAACTAAACCAGATTTATTAGTAATAGGTATTACTGGTAGTTATGGTAAAACAAGTATGAAATATTTTTTAACTGAATTTTTAAGTACTAAATATAATGTCTTAATGACACCAGGTAATTTAAATACAACTTTAGGAGTAGTAAGAACGATTAGAGAGAATATGAAATTTGATCACGAAATATTTGTTTGTGAAATGGGTGCAACAAAAGCAAATGACATTAAAGAAATATGTGATTTAGTCAAACCAAAACATGGAATTATTACTTCGATTGGACCCCAACATTTAGAGAGTTTTAAAAATAAATTTGAATTGGCGGATTCATTACCAGAATCAGGAATTTTATTTCTAAATTATGATAATGAATTTATTATTAAGAGAGATTATCAACACAAAACAATAAGTTATGGAGTAGATAATAAAAAGGCCAAATATAAAGTAACTAATATTAAAGTTGATGGTTCAGGTTTATCTTTTAAAGTAAATGGTGTTGGATTTACAACTAAGTTGATTGGTAAACATAATATTTTGAATATTTTAGGAGCGATGGCAGTTGCTAATAGTTTAGGTATTGAATTGAAAGATTTGGTAGAATCGGTTCGTCGTCTACAGCCAG
>CAYFQA010000084.1:0-2534 GCA_964345145.1 uncultured Muribaculaceae bacterium
CGCCATCGCTACGACGCCGGCTATTGCCACGCGCCTCATCTGTCCGCCTGAAAGCTGAAACGGCGAACGCTTGGCATAGCTTTCGAAATCAAGTCCGACAAACTTCATGGCGGCTCTAACC
The DNA here is from genome assembly GCA_964345145.1 of uncultured Muribaculaceae bacterium. Classification (GTDB taxonomy): domain Bacteria; phylum Bacillota_I; class Bacilli_A; order RF39; family UBA660; genus JAAZHN01. The sequence continues at coordinate 122 of CAYFQA010000084.1, forward strand.
TGTTTCTCGGCTTCTTCCTCTGAAAAACCTTTGTAGTAAATACTGCCCATCTCATCAGATACAGAATCGTACTCGCCCTTTAAGGCATGTGCTTTCTCAGTCAGAAACAGAAGTGTTTTCCTTTTGTCCGTTTCAGACTGAACACGGCTTATCAGCTCTTGATTTTCCATTCTTTCCTTAGCTGCTCCACAACTGCCTGGTGCTGGCGCGATTAAATCATCTCCAACTTTCCAATTTGCAGGAGTTGCTGCATTTTGTTCTTCAGCTTTTTGAAGAGCAATAATTACTCTTTTTATTTCTTCCATATTTCTACCAGTTGAAGCTGGATAGTACATTATAGTTTTAATTATTCCTTCTGGATTAATAATAAATACCGCTCTAACAGCCATTGTATCTGACTCACCTTGAATCATCCCATATAACTTTGAAACATTCATCTTAATATCCTCAATTAACGGAAACTTTACATCGATGTTTTTCATTCCATTCCATTCAAGTTCCTGAATTTTTCTTAACCAAGCAATATGAGAAGTAAGGCCATCTACTGACAAACCAACCAATTCTGTATTTAGTTTTCTAAATTCCTCTTCCATTTTTGCAAAAGTCATAAATTCTGTAGTACAAACCGGAGTAAAATCCGCTGGATGAGAGAAAAATATAATCCACTTTCCTTTATAATCCTCTGGAAAATTAATATCCCCTTGTGTCGTTTTAGCTTTAAAGCTAGGCGCCTTATCTCCAATCAAAGGCATTTTGTTGTTTTCAACTTCATTATTCATAAAAATTCCTCCTTCTATTGTTTAGATTTACAATCCAAACATATTCCTTTATATGAAATATTTTGTTCTTCAATTATATAACCATTTAAATTAACTTCTTTTTTAACATCTGCATCTAAATCAATTATCTTCTTACATTTTTTACAAATAAAATGACTGTGGTCTTTTTCTTTAATTCCGTAATGACACTTATCATCAACATATATTTCACCTATTATATTTTTTTTCACCAATAAATTGACTGTATTATATATTGTTGTTAAGTTCATAATCGGATATATTTTCGATAAATCTTCATATATGTTATTACATGATGGATGTTCTGTACTCTTTCTTATATAATCAAGAATAATTACTCTTTGATTTGTCGGTTGAATGTTATTTTTTAGTAAAATGTTTTTACTATCACTTTCCATAGACCATCACTTCTTTTTATAATGATTATAATAATATAATAAAACAAAAAGTTTTATTTGTCAAATAAAAATGTGTTTTTATACACATTAATTTTTAAAATAATATCTGTATTTTTCTAATTCAACTGTATAGTTTTCTACCTTTATACCGTCTTTTTCCAAAAGTTCTTTTTGTTTGTCAATCCCATTTCCATAACCAAAGTTTTTAGCTAGTCGTCCTTTTCTATTTACCACTTTATAACACGGATAGATATCTGGATGCTCATTTTTATGCAAAACATTACCAACATGGCGAGCATACCCCTTATTACCAAGAGCTTCTGCAATATCTCCATAAGTTGTTACTTTACCTTTAGGAATATCTAATAGTAATTTCAATATTTCTTTTTTCATTAATCAATTATTTTATAGTAGCCAACGGTGTCAGCTTCTTTAAATCCTATTCTTTCATAAAAATCACCAAGTTGTTCTAAACAGCTAATAAATATTTTTTTATAACCATTTTTTTGACAATATTTTTCAAGATATTCAATTAATTTAGCCGCAATATTATTTTTTCTAAATTCCGGATGAACACATACATTAAAAAGCTCTATTGCTGGATAATAACCAAAATTAAAAAGCTCTATTTTATAAAATGTAATAGTGCCAACTATTTTGTTATTTTCTTTATAAACTAAAATTGTATATGAATTATTTTCTTCATCATACCTTTCATATTCTTCAATTGCAGCACTGCTACCAAAACAAATATCTATTAATTCCTTATATTCTTTTATATCATTTTTTCTTAATTTTTCGATCATATATAATTCCTTTCTTAAATTTTAACCATAAATTAATTTTTGCGTACATTTTTTTAATTTCTTTGCTTCTTTTTCATATTCTAGTGATGGATATTGCTTTGACTGATTTATTAAATAAAATAAATTATTCCATTCTTCATATAAGATTTTATCCAAACTCTCGGTAATATTTAATGCTCGATGACCTCTTTTAGTTAATAAAGCTCCATTTTCAATAGTAGTTAAACCTTTTTCACATTTTTTTTGAATATGATGCAATGTTAAAATATTGTTCTTTGTAATTTGATACTGCATCCAATCAACTAGATTAGGTTGATATATTTCAATCATTTCTAATAAAATTATTTGATTTTCATTTGTATAAACTTTTCCCATTTCTTTTCCTTTATTATAAATATTTATCTGGTAATTC
>CAYFQA010000084.1:2544-3619 GCA_964345145.1 uncultured Muribaculaceae bacterium
GATTTACATCTTGTAAAATATCTAATTTAATATTATCCTTCAATAATGGTTTTAATAATTCAATATATTTATATGATTGATCCAATTCTCCAAAGACTATATTCATAGTCTGTTCTTCTGAAATTTGTTTAATCCCTTCTTTTGCCTGAGGCCAATTAAATTGAATTGGAGAATTAATTAATAACATCTTTTTAATCTGAGGATACTTGTACCCATACGTCATTCCCAATCTCGCTCCATTTGAAACCCCCATATAATAAACTATATAATTATTAAAATTATTTTCTTTTGCGTAATTTTCTATTTTGTTCATAGCATCATCCAAAGGATTTGTTTTTCTAAATGGATTTGAAGAACATATGACTGTATATCCTTTTTCCTTATTAATATTATTAGCAATCAACAAATATTTATTTTCATAACCATAAATATCCCCATCTTGACCTGTTTTAATAAAGAATATTGTTTCATTACCATTAATTATACCATAATTAATTATCTCATCATCAACTATACTTTGCATAATTAATTCATAGTTCATAATTTCACCCTATAATTATTATATCAAAAAACTTGGTTTTTATACCAAGCTTTATATATCTAGTAACTATTTTTATAACCCGGGAAACTTTGGTTTAAGCGCAATTCTATATGGAATATTTCTGTTTTTATAACGATAATCGTATACTCCAACAAAACTATCTAATTCTTCACCACTTAAATATTGTTTATTCCACCATCTACGAACCACTTCACCATATATCCAAGTATCATATAAGATATCCACTGTAACCCAAGTATAGTGTGTCAAATTTAACTCTCCTATTTCACACAAACTTGTAATTATTTTTTCAACATCTTCTTTAATATAATTTTCTTTAAGCGGATTCTCCTTTTGTGTAATTCTTGCTACTGCTTTTGCAAAATCAGAAAAATGTGAAAAACGACATTCTTCTATTTTTTTAATAGCAATACTTAATACTCCTCTATTTCTTTCTATACCAATAAAGTTTATATTTGGGTATTCTTTAGCCATACCTATAATAAATTCTCCTTTACCCATCCCTACTTCTAA
>CAYFQA010000084.1:3629-3979 GCA_964345145.1 uncultured Muribaculaceae bacterium
TTTTTAATAGCTGAATCTGAAACCACACTAATAACTGGTGCTTCTTCTAATTCTTTTAACAAAAACTTATTATATCTTTCTTTTCTTTCTTTTGCTTTTTGAACATCAATTTTAAGCTGTTCTTCGTATCTATCCATTTGGCTTTTGCCACCATCAAAGTGAGATTCTTTTGTATCTTTAATTATCGGACTATAATATTTAATTTCTTCTTCCATAAACTTTCCCCTTCGAAAATATTATATACATTTTTCATTATTTTTCAACATTATTGTTACAGTATCTAAATTAAAAACTCGATATTAAATATCAAGTTTAAAAATCAATATGGCAGGGGCGGAGAGAATCGAACT
>CAYFQA010000085.1:0-3920 GCA_964345145.1 uncultured Muribaculaceae bacterium
GAAAAACAGCTATTGATTTGTATTTGTGCTTTTAGTAATTTTGGTAAGAATAAAATATGTGAAAAAATATAGAAGTTGCGCCCGACACGGACTTAGGGATGTGAAAATGAAAAAAATTTTAACACTCGCAGTGATTATGGTAGCTGCAACTGGAATTTTATTTGCGCAAAGTAACAAAGACCTCAGAAAGGAGCGCGAAGAAATCAGAAAAATGTCAAAAACCGAATTAAACCAACGGGTAACCAAAGCAGCCCGTAAAGAAGCAAAAAAAATGAAAAAAGACGGTTGGCTGACAGCTCCAGGAGCTTTACCCATAGAAAAACAGTTGGATAAATCATATTTGATGCAAATGGAATATGACGACAGCTTATTTCCAAAATATCTGATGGGTGAAGCTATGTCTATAGGCGAAAATTACGATGCAACCAAAATGCAGGCATTGGAACTGGCAAAGCAAAATCTTGCTGGGCAAATCCAAACAGAAGTAACCGCTTTAATAGAAAATACTGTTGCCAACAAGCAGTTGACAGCTGATGAGGCGGCTTCGGTTACTCAAAGTGTGATGGTAAGTAAAAATCTTATTTCACAAAGTATTGGTAAGGTAATTACGGTAATGGAAGTATACCGCATAAAACCAAATAAAAATAGGGAAATACTTGTGCGTATCGCCTATAATTCCGAAATGGCAAAAGAAGCTGCCAAGAAAGCCGTTCGTGAAGATTTGGAAAAAAAGGGTGATGAGTTGCACGGTAAATTAAATAAACTATTGGGCTGGTAAAAATATATTAAGAAGTAGAAAACAACAATTTTCTACTTCTTAATTACGGTAAATATTCATAGAATATCAACATATATGAATTATGCGATACGGAATCTTATATATACTACTCTTGGTCGGCATCGGGAGTTTTGCTCAACGGATAGAGAAAGTCTGTGGAGAATATACCTACCACGCACCTGAAAATGTTTCAATCGAACAGGCACGCCAAACGGCTTTGGAACGTGCAAAAACAGGAGCATTGGCAGAAAAATTCGGAACAACAGTTACACAGCAAAACACTACCGTTGTAAAAAACGAAAACGAAAAATCAGATATATCGTTCTTGTCACTTGGCGGCAGCGAAGTAAAAGGAGAATGGATAGAAACCACTGGCGAGCCGAAATATGAAATATTTTACGAACAGGATATGCTGGTGGTGAAATGCTCCGTTTGCGGTAAAGCCCGTGAGATAGTTGGCGCAGGCGTAGATTTTACGGCAAAAACAATGAACAGTGTAAAATCAAAATACACAACCGATAATTTTTACGATGGCGAAGATATTTTTCTTGCCTTTCGTTCGCCGGTAGATGGATATCTTGCTGTTTACCTGATAGATGATTCACAAACCGCTTTCTGCCTTTTGCCTTATAGCGGCGACCCGGAGGGAAAAACTCCAGTAAAGGCAGGGAAGGATTATATCTTCTTCTCTAAACAACACGTTGCCCCTGCCGAAAGGAACATCGTCAACGAATATGTACTCACAGCCGCAAAGCGGGTAGAGCAAAATTTTCTGTATATTATTTTTTCGCCCAACGAATTTACAAAAGCTAATGACGCCTTTATAGGCGAAGTGCTACTACCCCGCGAATTATCTCTTGCCGATTTCCAAAAATGGTTAGCTAAAAACAGGCAAAGGGATAAAGATATGAAAGTGGAAACAAAAGTATTGACCATTAAAAAATAAAGCTATGGAAAACTTAACCGAATATTTAAGTAAGTTGGAATTGGCAGATGATAATCTGACATTTGCCACCACACAAAGAAATTTTAGAGATCAAAAAATATTTTTAAAGCGAACTGAATCAATTGGTCATTTTTCTATGGACAAGTATATAGATGACGTTTCGGATGACTTGACTATCGAAGAAGGTTGTCCTGCTGTCTATATCAATGATACGATGCTCCAATCTTTTACCCCTGAGACTTCTGAACAAAATCGTATGGATGTCCTCAATACATTTCTTCTGGCACAGAGAGCCGCAACAAAAATATATCCTAAAAAAGAAGATATATACCTGTGGTACGAAAAATATATAGAGGTACTTCATTATTTAGGGTGGGTTTTTACGAATAAACAATATAGGGAATACAGTTACACAGGAAATGAATTTGAAATCAAAACAGCTATTTTATCCATTCTGGGAAATGTGGGAGGAGGGATTATATCAAACAATTATGTGAAAATTATAGAAAATTTATTAGAGGGAATTAAAAAATTAGGAGCTAAAGATGAGCGACTTCAAATTTTTAACAAACGTGTTGTTGAAAATAATATTGGAAATTTTCAAATATCAATAGCCAATGACGATTTGAACAGCGGATTACAAATTAACTTAGCTTCATTTTTTGTTAAAGCAAAAGACAATATAAACCAGATATTGTTTATTAAATCCAATAAAATGGGAGTAGAAATGGAGTATAATCAAACCACTGCTACAAGGGTTAAAATATTTTCGGATAAAGAAAGAGAGCAGATACAGGAAAAATTGGGAGATACTTTATCCTATATTGCAAGTTTGGATATTTAATTACAATACTTAAATTTTAAACAAAATGAAACTAACAGTATTCTTTCTCCTTTTTGCAACAGTTGCAACGATGGGGTACCCGCAAGACCATCCCTGCGTAGATGCCAATGGCAAATGGGGATATATTGATAAAACAGGTAAAGAGATAATTCCTTTTAAGTATGATGATGCTTATTCTTTTTCGGAAGGTCTGGCTCGTGTGAAACTGAAAGGCAAATGGGGATATATTGATAAAGCAGGTAAAGAGATAATTCCTTTTAAGTATGATGATGCTTATTCTTTCTCGGAAGATTTGGAAGGTTTGGCTTGTGTGAAATTAAATGGCAAATGGGGATATATTAATACAGCCGGCAAAGAGATAATTCCGTGTAAATATCAAACTCCTATAGATTATAAAGGAATAGTTTTCTCGGAAGATTTAGCCCTCGTACAACTGAATGGTAAATGGGGATTTATCGGAAAAACCGGCAAAGAGGTTATTCCTTTTAAGTATGATAATGCTTCTTACCCTGGTTTCTCAGAAGGTTTAGCTGGTGTGCAATTGAATGGAAAATATGGATATATTGACAAAAATGATAGTATTGTTATTCCTATCAAATATAGTTTTGCTTCTTCTTTCTCAGAAGGTCTGGCTGGAGTATATCTTAATGATAAAGGGGGCTATATTAACAAGAATGATAATGTGGCAATACCTTTTAAATACAGGAGTGCAGGAAATTTTATAAAAGGTGTAGCCTATGTAAAAGTAAGCGATAAAGAGCCGTATATCTATATTGATAAATATGAGAATGTAATATTAAATACAGGAACGAGTGTTTTGTCTAATGCATTGGGTTTTAGAGAAGCAGCTATCGACTTATTTAAGCAAAACAATAGTTTCAGCTATTTCGCTAAATCCTACGTGGAAGCACAGATAAACGAATGGCAGAAAAAAGGCGAGTTTGAAAAAACTGCCGACTGGCAGGCGCGGGTAAATGACAATACCCGCAATGAAAAGGTAAAACAGCTGCTGAAAGATGCCGAACGGGAGTTTATTGCCAAAAGTTCGAAGAATAAAGAACTCCGTATGAGTTTAGCAACTTATGATGCGGATAATGAAGTATTCTTAGTCAAGAACGATATGTATGGAGATATGCTTGTGCGTGTTCCCACAAATGAGGCGCAAGGTTTTAAGGGCAACTGGGATAACTTACAAAAAACGCCGCGTTATTTTATAGAAAACGACAGGCTGGCTTTGTCGGAAGTCAGCTTTAAAATGCCCAACGGCAAAACCTACCAATACAGCAACAAGGCATCATTGAACTACGCGGTTGCACAGATTGATTATAATTTCGACCCTATCAATATAGATA
>CAYFQA010000086.1:0-3883 GCA_964345145.1 uncultured Muribaculaceae bacterium
GGGGTTATCGTACACTTTCCACTCCTTTATGACTGGGTCAATTCCGTTTTTGGGTAAAAAGACAGACCGGTATTCAAACAGCTCACCCGGTTTAATGTCAGGACATTTCAATAGGATGTCGTCCGGAAGCGAACGAACAATTCTCTTCTCACCCGACGAGGTGGTGTACCGCACCTCCGAGTATGCCAAATCGGTAGTCTTCGTTTTCCAGGTTATAATCCCGTTTCCCTCCGCGTCACGCAATGCGCTCTCAATAGAACGGTCATTGGTGGTGATGGTGTAGTTGTCACCATAGGTTGTGCCCGATACTTCGGAAAGAATCGAACTGTTTCCCTGACTGTCGTAAGTCCTAACATAAAAGGTATAGGTGCTTTCTGCCAAGTTGTCGATATCCACAATAATGGTGTCCTGATAATCGTTAAGGTCCACTTTCAGTGAATCTAAATAATTATTCCAATAGATCATAGCATGGGTTAAGCTGGGGTCTTTCGCTTCAAGCCAGGTGATTCTGAGCTTGTTGTATCCGGTGAGGACTTTCAGCGAATCGGGCCGTTGGGGATATTTCAGTCCGTTGGGAACAACAAAGTCCCTGTAGATCTCATCCATATCTTTACAAGATGAAATCGATCCCGCGATGATCGCTATGAGTGCTACATAGATTATCTTTTTCATACAATCTGATTTTAACTTGATTATTCTTCTTCATCTTTTAACTGCCCCCAGAATGTCAGTTCGCCAATAATTACCTGGCTCATGCCCGCATCGGTGCCGTACGTGTTATAGGTGGAAAGAATCTTAAAACGCAGGTGGGTGACCGTTTGATAGGGGTTAGGCGCCTCCTCGGTGGGGAGCAGTTCAAATTCAGTCTTGTTATACCAATAGTCTTTGTCTTCATCCGTAACGGGACCTACTTCACGACCTTCCCCATAACCGGAAGGTTTAAATTGTTCAAACTTACCTAACAGTTGCCAGCTATCATCCCAGCTGCCATCCGGATTGGGATTATCACTACCCCATACCTCGAAAGTGCGCGGGGCGGGACCTGAATATAGTTCGTAATCACTACGCGGCCATTTCTGGAAACGGCTGATCGACATTTTGCGGCCCAGGTCAATCGTAAACCATTGCGGTATAGGACCACTATGAGAAGTGGCGTAAAACTCACCGCCGCTACTAGCCTCGGGACCTGTCCATAGCATTTCCAGACGATAGTTGTTATTATCCTCTGCCTCCTTGAAATAATCAGTAGGCAAAGCGGCGTTTCTGAAATCGGTTTTCGGCAGTTTGATCTCTTGAATGGGTGTCAGTGTCTTGTAAATAGTGTCGGATACATTGTTCCACCGGTCCCGCAAATAAACGCCGAATTGGAAGGGGGCGGGCTTTAATCCGCGGCGTGCAAATTTAATTTCGCGCGATTTGGTGTGGAATGTTTGTAAATCGACCCATTGTGGTTTGGTTGTATCAACCAGTGTGTCGGCCATCAATACAATTGCCAGGTCGGCATTTGAGGTGTTTTTCTCTATGTTGATGATCACACCGCCGAAACTTTCGTTGATGTCAAACAGCACATCCCGGACAGGTGGAGTCAACGGATGAATGGTCGTGGAGACAGGTTCCGATAACTTCTCATTTACCCCGACGCTGAAGAGTTGCACCTCTTGCGGCTCTGTATTGCCAAAGCCTTCTACCAATAGCGTGTCGACATAACGGGAGGCTTTGGATTCGCACAGTTCCCCATTGCGGGTGTAAACTACTTTTACACCCATTAAGTTGTCGTCGTCAGGGATCTTGTATTTGATCTTCGCTCCTCCCGGTTTAGCGGTCACCTCCAATATCGTGACGGGAGCGGGAGCGGGTGTCGTGTCGTCAATATAATCAATCCGCCCCTCTTCTTTACATCCCACAATAGATAGTGTGATGAGCAGGTATATTAAATTGAATACTTGTTTCATATGTTTTTTACGTTTTTATTTAGATGATTGAAACCTATAATGTGCATACTTTGGCAACCAATAAGATCGCTGTTATGGTAAGCGCTGATATTCATGTTGTTTAACCTTTGATGTTCAGTGTATGCAACCCATACAGTTCAACCGATGCGACCCATGACAGTCAAGATCACCATTTGCTTGGCATAAGTGAGGATTATTTAGATAAATAGGTTTCATTATAAATCAGCTGTTAGTTGAAATAAAAGCAAATAATTACCATCCTACGTTCTGCACCAAATTGGGATTTTGTTCAATCAGGCCGGTTTGAATCGGCCAGAAATAGTCTTTCAACGCAAATTTTTGTTCCTCGATAAGAACTCTCTGGTAATACTCTTCCGGTTTGCTGGCTGATACTTTAAAGCCGTAGATGCCTTTCTCGTATTCCCCCGGCACTGCTTTCCAGCGACGCAAATCCCAGAATCGTTGACCCTCAAACGAAAGTTCAATCAACCTTTCACGTTGGATGATTTGTCTCATGCCTGCCTGGGTGTTGTATCTCCCGGGAGAGTTGCTGTACAGGTCCCAGGCCTCTTTCACACCGGGGAGTCCGGCTCTGGACCGCACTTCGTCAATGTAGAAAAACAGATCGTCGCTGTGAGCCCCGTTGGGTCCTTCCGACTCATTGATGGCTTCCGCATATAGCAGATAGAGATCGGCCAGCCGCAACATTGGCCACGGATAAGTAATGGCATCATAGCCGGTATTGGAGGTCTGGCGATTTTGATAATGGATCACTTTTTTGAGATAATAACCGGTCACCGGCCCCCAATCATACCCTTTTTTCTGTTGTGCCCCTCCTGCACGGCATGCTATCCAAAACAAATCACCCGGAACAGGATCGTTCGTCTCCGGTTTCTGTCCGTACCATAAACCGCCATCGAATCCCATCCACGCGTAAAACCGTGGTTCACGGTTGAAATTGAGTTCAATGGTGGTGTAATCTTTGCGCAGATACCAACGATGGTCATCGTCACCGGCGCGCAAGGCGAAGAGATTCACCCCATTCCAATCGATATCGTTTTCGATAGGGAGGCCGTTGTTCGTATAAAACATCTCAGCAATTTTTAACGGGGGTTGAATATGATTCCACAAACCGGGCATATCGGGATATTGGCTCCATTGAAGGTTGGGTGATGCGGCCATTTGCAGGTTTCGGTTCGCCCCTAACGATGTATGGGTGTTTGCCCAGATGATTTCACTATTCCATTTTTCGGTAATCGCATTTCTTAGATCCAACTCCATGCTAATGGTGTCGCTTACTCTTACCCTGCTCTGGTGTGTGTAGAGTTCAAAATTGGCCTTTTCGCATAGTTCGATAGCTTGACGGCATGCCACTACGGCACTGTCCCATCTCATACTTACCTCCTCGGCCGTCTTGTCGGTTTTGAATAATTGGGTGCCTCTATTGTCGACTAAAGTGACCTGGTCGGCATTGTTGTTGAAGAGCGGACTGGCCGCAAAGACCATGATTTTCGCCTTGACGGCTGCTGCGATTGGTTTGGTGATCCTTCCTAACTCATCCCTGCTTTGTACCACCAATGGGAGGTCGTTCATCGCCTCGTCAAGCAATGCAATCACATAATCGAAACATTCATCCATGGGATCGCGGTAGACACGCACCTGTTCCACACTGGCATCTATGGGCAAGTTTTCTCTGATAAGCGGAATGGGACCCCACTTGCGCATCAAGTGGAAATGGTAATATGCTTTCAGGAATTTGGCTTCGGCAATCCATTGCAACTTTTCCCATTCTGGCAAGTCGGGGACACTCTCTGCTTTTTCAATCAAGATATTACAGCACCTGATTCCTTCATAAATGCCTCCCCAGTCGTTCCCATAAGGACCGCTGGCGTTTTGAAATCCCCGCGCCACATTGAACATGCCTCCTCCCC
>CAYFQA010000087.1:0-3827 GCA_964345145.1 uncultured Muribaculaceae bacterium
GTTCTATTACCATTTTTTTTAATTCATGAGCAGCATTTATTGGTAAAATAGCTGATTTTTGAATACCATCATTTAAATCTATTTGTTTAAATGCTTTTAATAATTGTTTTGCTGTTTGAAACAATAATACACGACCATTTTTTCTAATTAAATATTCTAAAGCCGGATTAAATAAAATTATTTTTTTAACGTATTTTTCATATCTTAATGCTAAATCAATGCCTAAAACTCCACCCATGCTATGACCAACTATAATAAAATTCTCATGATTATTTTTAATTAAATATTCAATGTTTTTAGTACAATCATTATACCAATCTTGACGTGTTAAATAATTAACACGTTTATTATGACCAGTCAAATAGAAAGAATGTGTTTTATAACCATCTTTTTTTAATAAATTAATTAATATTTCGTGTTCATGAGGATTTCCCATAAATCCATGAATAAATATTACTGTTTCTTTTTTCATCTTTACTCCAAATTAAAACCCGTAAGGGGTTTTAGTTATATTTGCATTAGTTCTTCTTCTTTTTCTTTTAGTTTATCATCAACAATTTTATTATACTTATCAATTAAGTCTTGAATACCTTTTAATAATCTTTCTTCGTCATCTTCTGAATGATCATCTTTTTTAATTTGATTATTAGTATCTTGACGAGCATTTCTTAAAGCAACTTTAGCCTCTTCAGCATAAGTTTTAACTAACTTAACATATTCTTTTCTTCTTTCTTCGTTTAATTCAGGAACAGTTAAAATAACCATTTCTCCATTATTAGTTGGTGTAATTCCTATATTTGCTTCATTAATAGCTCTTTCTATATCTTTAATAGCATTTCGATCAAATGGTTTAATAAATAATTGTCTTGCTTCTGGTATAGTAATATTTGCCAACGTATTAATTGGTGTTAAAACTCCATAATATTCTACTTCAATATGACTAACCATTCCTGGATATGCTCTTCCAGCACGAACTGTACCAAATTTGCTTTCCATATTTTCGATTGCTTTTTCCATTTTAATTTCTGTTTCTATTTCATAATCCATATAATCTCTCCTTACTAAATAGATATTATCAAATATTATATATTATAAAAATAAAAAGACCTATTTACTAATTAGGTCTTCTTCTTTTAAATTCATAAACATCTGTTTAATTGTATTTTTAAAATCGTCTATTTTTTCTTCCGTCCAATAATCTTCAACAGCATTTTCTTCAGTTGCATAAATTAAAGCAGTATCATTATTATTTCCCATTATAATTCCTTCTTTAATTACTACTAAATTTGGGAACTTAATTATTCTTTCATTATCATCATTAATAGGTAAATATTCTTTTAATAAATTAACTGTTTTAATATAGTCTTTTGTATTATTTTCACGATCATGATAAATATCAAAATACATTATTTTGTCAATTGACATTTCTTTTGCAACTTCATTTACATAGACAGCATATTGTTGACACCATTTAGATTCTTTGTAACAAAAGAAGACAACTCCACTTCCTGATTCTAAAGTTCTATTTATTTCTGGTAAAGATTTATAAACATATACATTTTCTGCTGGTACAGAAGAATATTGTTCATGAAACTTCGTGCTATCTTTTGGTTTTACTTGTTGCCAGTCTTTTTTTCCTAAGACAATAAACGCTACAAGCATTAGTAACCCTAGAAGTATAGAAATACTTCCGCGAATTATTCTTTGTTTTTTATTCATTTTATTCGCCTTTTATTTGACCCATTACTTCATCAGCAAAGTTATCACTTCTTTTTTCCATACCTTCGCCAACTACAAATCTAATCATATTAACTATTTCTGAGTCATTATTTTTTAAATAAGTCATAACATTAATATCCCCATCTTTAATGAACTCTTGTTCTAATAAAACAATTTCTTTAAAGAATTTTTTAATACGACCTTCAACCATTTTATTAGCTATTTCTTCTGTTTTTCCTTCATTCATTGATTGTTCTTTTAAAACTTCTTTTTCACGTTCAACAACTTCAGTAGGTACATCTTCAACACGAATATATTCTGCATTCATTGCTGCTGATTGCATAGCAACATCTTTTGCAACTTCTTCATTATCACCTGTAATTAAAGTAACTACTGCGATTTTACCACCGTTATGTAAATACTCTCCAAATGTTTGATTATCTTCTTTAGTTAAAACTTCTACTCTTCTAAGTGATAATTTTTCACCAATCTTAGCTGTTTTAGCAACAATTAAATCATTAATCGTGCCATCTTCATAAGCTATTTCTAATGTTTCTTCAGCATTTTTAGCATTACCTTCTAAAACAGCATTACCGATCATATCAATCATTTCTATAAATTCATCATTTTTACTAACAAAATCAGTTTCTGAATTAACTTCGATTATTACAGCTTTATTATCCTTAATAAAAACTTTTGCTAAACCTTCTGCTGCAATACGACTTGCTTTCTTATTAGCAGTTGCAAAGCCTTTTTCTCTTAACCAATCTAATGACTTTTCAATGTCTCCACCATTTTCTTCTAATGCTTTCTTACAATCAAGCATTCCTGCTCCTGATTTTTCTCTTAATTCTTTAACTAAACTTGCACTTATCATTTAAAATCCTCCTATCCATTGATTAATTTTATTAATTCATCTTTTTTTAACGTACTATATCCTTTTAAACCTTTAGATTTTGCCAATTCTTTTAATTCAACTAATGTTTTAGAGCTTAAATCTTCCTTTTCTTTTTTAGGTTCTTCTTTTACTTTTTCTTCTTTTTTAACTGGTTTTTCTACAACCACTTCTTCTTTTTCTTTTAATTCTTTTTTCTTAGTAGTTCTTTTTGAAGTTTTACCTTCATCTTTACCAAATGATACTTCTAAATCAGCATCAATTTTTCCTAAAGATAATGCTATTTCTTCTTCAGTTAATGCTTTTTTCTTTTTAGGTTCTTCTACTTTTTCTTCTGTTTTTACTTCTACCTTTTCTTTTACTTCTTCTTTTTCCTTTTTCTTTTCATCTTCAGAAACATAATCTACTAATTCTAAACCTTTTGCTTCACATATTGCATTTGCTAAAACACCAAGTATAACTTTTACTGATCTAACTGCATCATCATTACCCGGAATTACAAAATCTACTTCATCTGGATCACAGTTTGTATCAACAATACCAAATACTGGAATATTTAGTTTTCTTGCTTCTCTAATTGCATTAAATTCTTTTTTAGGATCAACTATAATCATTCCTTGTGGTAATTTTTCCATATTTCTAATTCCACATAGAACACGATTTAGTTTTTCATATTCTTTTCTAATTCCAATTACTTCTTTTTTTGGAAGTAATTCAAATGTTCCATCTTCTTCCATTTTTTCAATTTCATCAAGACGTTTTACTCTTCTTCTAATTGTACGGAAATTAGTTAAAGTTCCACCTAACCATCTTTCTGTAACATAGAAACTTTCTGAACGTAAAGCTTCTTCTACAGCTACTTCACTAGCTTGTTTTTTTGTACCGACAAAAATGAATGTACCTTCATTTTCAGCGATTTTTTTGATTTCAGCATAAGCTTCCTCAATTTTTTCTGCGGTTTTCTTTAAATCAATAATATAAATATCATCTCTTGCCGCGAAGATGTACTCCTTCATTTTTGGATTCCATCTGTTTGTTTGGTGCCCAAAGTGAACACCTGCTTCTAATAAATAATTCATAGAAACAACTGCCATATTTAATCAATTCCTTTCGTTTCAACATCCGAATAAGTCTACTTCATTTATCAACCAATTGGCCACTGGAAAAACGAATCATTATTCGTGTCTATTTGGTTTAAAACCACCACTATTTT
>CAYFQA010000088.1:0-3820 GCA_964345145.1 uncultured Muribaculaceae bacterium
TTCTCCTACCTGCAGATATACTACTCGGCAGAGGAGGGTTTTGCCGGCCTCTTTACCCATTATGAGAAAGTGGGCGGTCGTGTGATCGCCTGGATGACCAGCAAGGATGGCGTGGAATGGTCGGAATGGAAAGACCTCTCCGTGTTGCATAAGGGACAGTACCAGACCAGCGGTAACCGGGGAAAACGGATAGGGACCTCCTTCAACTACCATCCGAGCCGAAAAGTGAGGGGTGGATTAGACTATCGCACCAACCTCTACTACCTGCAAACGAGCGATTTCGGGAAGACCTGGACCACGGCAGACGGTTCTCCCATCCAGGTGCCGCTCACGGAAGTTTCCAACAAGGCATTGGTGCACGATTACGACTCCGAAGAGCGCAACGTGTATATCGCCGACCTGAGCTTCGATAAAAAAGGAAGGCCGATTATCCTGTACATCACAAGCAAAGGGCCACTACCCGGACCGGTGGACGGCCCCAGAATGTGGCATACGGCTTGGTGGTCGGGAAAAGAATGGGTGATTCATCCCTTTACTCCGGCCGGCAACAACTACGATGCCGGCTCTGTTTACGCGGAGAAAAACGGCAACTGGAAAGTCATCGCGCCAACCGCCTTGGGCCCCCAGGACTACAATACCGGCGGGGAGATGGAAATGTGGGAAAGTAAAGACCAGGGGAAAACCTGGACGAAGCTGAAAATGTTAACCTGGAACAGCCAATACAATCATACCTATGCCCGCCGTCCCATTAACGTGCATCCCGATTTTTATGCTTTCTGGGCTGACGGAAATGGACGGGAACCCTCCGAGTCGAGATTGTATTTCTGCGACCAGAAAGGAAATGTGTACCAACTTCCTCAGAAAATGGACAGCGATTTTAGCCGACCGATATTATTCGAGACGGGAATTGTAAAAACAAATTATTAACAAGAAATCCGCATATCTGCTAAATAGCTTTAGCTTTTACGCCGGTGCGGAAATCAGTACAACAAAGATATGAAGACAAATTATCAATTACGTTGGGCAGCGCATCCCGAAGATGTGAAATCTTATGACACGCAACGTTTACGAAAGGATTTTCTCATTGAGAAGTTATTTGCGCCCGATGAGGTGAACAGGGTCTATTCGATGTACGACCGTTTGGTGGTGGGCGGAGCGATGCCGGTAAATGAACCGCTGCTCCTGGAAGCGATAGACCCGCTAAAGCAACCGATGTTTCTGTGCCGCCGCGAACTGGGAATCTTTAACGTGGGAGGCAAAGGGAGAGTAAAGGTAGGAGAGAGAGTATTTGAACTCGATTACAAAGAAGCACTTTACCTCGGTTCGGGGGAACGTGAAGTTTATTTTGAAAGCGATGACACAGCCAAGCCGGCGAAATTTTATTTCAACTCGGCCAACGCGCATCGCAATTATCCCGACAAGAAAATTACCAAAGCCGATGCAGTTGTGGCTGAGATGGGCGCATTAGAGACCTCCAACCGGAGGAATATCAACAAGATGATCGTCAACCAGGTGCTGCCTACCTGCCAACTGCAGATGGGAATGACCGAGCTGGCTCCCGGAAGCGTGTGGAATACCATGCCGGCACACACCCACACCCGACGGATGGAGGCCTACTTCTATTTCGAGGTGCCCGAAGACCAGGCGGTATGCCACTTTATGGGCGAGCCCGATGAAACGCGCCATATCTGGATGCACAACGACCAGGCCGCTCTCTCTCCCGAATGGTCGATCCATGCAGGTGCCGCTACCAACAACTACACCTTTATCTGGGGTATGGCGGGTGAGAACCTTGATTATGGTGATCAGGATTTTTCGAAAATAACAGACTTACGATAAAATTAGACACAAGAGCAAAGAACCAAGAATTTTCTTAGAAACGAGGGCAGAAACAAACTTGTTTGTATTATGCCGAGTGACGACAGAAAATGGACGAAGTCAAACAAGACAATTTTAACGATCCTCTTGTATAAGAATGGTTTTTATGCTCGCTTCAAACAATAATAATATGGTTAATTTTTCATTAGAAGGGAAAATTGCGCTGGTTACAGGTGCATCTTACGGTATCGGATTTGCCTTGGCCTCCGCCTTCGCGGAGGCAGGTGCCAAAATCGTGTTCAACGACATCAACCGGGAATTGGTGGATAAAGGCCTTGCGGCTTACAAGGAGAAAGGGATAGAGGCACACGGTTACGTGTGCGATGTGACAAACGAAGAGGCAGTAAATCAATTCATAGCCCAGGTTACAGAAGATGTCGGTGTGATCGATATCTTAGTGAACAATGCCGGTATCATCAAACGCATACCGATGCACGAGATGAGCGCCGCCGAGTTCCGGCAGGTAATCGATATCGACCTGAACGGGCCGTTTATCGTTTCAAAGGCGGTCATCCCCCACATGATCAAGAAAGGACACGGGAAAATTATCAATATCTGCTCCATGATGAGCGAACTGGGACGCGAAACCGTTTCTGCCTACGCGGCAGCCAAGGGTGGATTGAAGATGCTGACAAAAAATATCTGTTCGGAATATGGTGAGCACAACATCCAGTGCAACGGCATCGGTCCGGGGTACATCGCCACACCGCAAACCGCTCCCCTGAGGGAAAAACAAGCCGACGGGTCGCGCCATCCGTTCGACTCCTTTATCATTGCCAAGACGCCGGCCGCCCGATGGGGTACCCCCGAAGACCTGACCGGACCCGCCGTCTTCCTCGCTTCCGATGCTTCCAACTTCGTGAACGGACATATCCTCTATGTGGATGGCGGTATCCTGGCGTATATCGGGAAACAACCGTAGTTCAAGCGGGAAAGAGTTTAAACTGATACAGATTTATATGTATACTGGCTGAATGAAATAATATATAAAATTAAAATTGTTACAAATGAAAAAGTTATCATTGCTGTTTTGTGTAGTTTTTACTGTTTTCTGTGCGATATCCTGCCAACAAAAAGAGGCGGATAAAGTAAATATCATTGATGAAAATATTGCTTTTGCCGCAGACCAGTATGGGTTGTTATTGGAAAGTATCGATAATCCGGAAAAATTGCTCAACCCGAAATCGATTATCGACGGGAAAATGAAATTTATTCCACCACGGGAGTGGACGTCCGGTTTTTTTCCCGGTAGCCTATGGTATATATATGAACTGACGGGAGATGAAAATTGGAAGAGTCAGGCAATAAAATATACCGAGATGCTGGACACTATCCAATATTTCACCGGTAACCACGATATAGGCTTTATGATCGGATGCAGCTATGGGAACGGTCTCAGGCTTGCGGGGAATAAGGATTACAAGGAGGTGATCATACAAGCGGCCAAATCATTGTGTACACGTTACAATCCGGCCGTGGGATTAATCCAATCGTGGAATGCAAATCCTTCAAAGGATTGGGAATATCCTGTGATTATCGATAATATGATGAATCTGGAACTGCTTTTTGATGCGACTGAATTTTCGGGCGATTCCACTTTTTATCATGTCGCTGTAACTCATGCTGACAATACGATCAAAAATCATTACAGGCCGGACTACAGTACCTGGCATGTCATTGATTACAGCAAAGAGGATGGCTCCGTGAGGCATAGGAATACCCAACAGGGATATGCTGATGAAAGTGCCTGGTCCAGAGGACAGTCATGGGGTATTTATGGTTATGTAATGTGTTACCGGAAAACAAAAGATCCGAACTACCTGGCACAAGCTGAGAATATATCCGAATTTATTGCAAACCGTCCTGATTACCCGGAGGACGGAGTTCGCTATTGGGATTTTGATGCGCCGGATATTCCGGATACCTACCGTGATGCTTCTGC
>CAYFQA010000089.1:0-819 GCA_964345145.1 uncultured Muribaculaceae bacterium
ATATTCCATAACTATATACTATTGACCTTCATCTTCACCTACATCATATACTTCAACAATATTCTGATGAGATAAATTTGAAGCACTTAAAGCTTCTCTTTGAAAACGACGAACAAATTTTTCGTCACTTGCAAGATCCCCACGTAAAACCTTAACCGCGACATTACGATCTAATATTGTATCATAAGCTAAATAAACATTAGCCATGCCACCTTCTCCTACTGTTTTAATGATTTGATAACGATCATTTATTTTCTGACCTTTCATAATCATAGAGTTTCACCACTTTCTTTGGTTAAATATGCAATTGAAATGTTATCTGTTCCCCCACGAAGATTACTTTTCAGAATTAATTTTTCTACTTTTTCTTCAATACTTAAAGTTTTATCAATTAAAACTTTTTCAATTTGATCTTTAGTCATCATATTTGTCAGTCCATCTGAACAAAGAAATATTCCTTGAACATCTGGGTCAACTACATCAAATATATCAACTTCTTGTTTTGGAGACGCGCCTAATGCTTTCATCAAAACATTTTTCTTTGGATGAAACACTGCTTCTTCTTCAGTTAGATCTCCTGCTTCAACTAATAAGTTAACTAAAGTATGATCTTTAGTAACTTTATGTAATTTATTATTTTTTATAACATAACCTGATGAATCTCCAACATTACCAAATATTAGAAATTCTTTTGTCAACAATGCTAAAACCACAGTTGTTCCTAATCCATTAGCATTTTCTCTTTCTTGACTATATTTTAAAATATTAGTATTTACTTCTTGAACATTTTCTTTAATCCAATTATAAGCATCTTGTTTA
>CAYFQA010000089.1:829-1540 GCA_964345145.1 uncultured Muribaculaceae bacterium
GCATTTAATGATTTTTCTTTATCTAAAGAATTTTTATTACCAATACTTGCTAATTGAGAAAACCTAGTTCCTAAATGAGTAACTGCTAAAGAAGACGCGACTTCTCCAGCACGATGTCCACCCATTCCATCTGCAATGACCAATATATATTCTCCAGATTGGTTTTTCATAATTGTTACACTATCTTCATTATGACTTCTTAGTTTACCAGGATCTGTTAAATAATATGTTTTCATTTATTCACCTCTTTAGCTCTTAGTTGTCCACATGCTGCATTAATCTTACCACCAAATTCTTTTCTAATCGTAACATTAATACCACATTTTTTTAATGTATCATAAAATTTTAATATTCTTTTAGATTTTGTAAATTTAGAGTCTGATGTTTGATTATATGCAATTAAATTAACATAAACATTTAATCCTTTTAATAAATTAGCAAGTTCTATTGCATGTTCATCTCTATCATTTACATTATCTATCATAACATATTCTATCGTCACTCGTCTATTAGTTTTAGCTATATAGTCTTTTAAAGAGTCAATTAAATTTTTAATATTATTACTCTTATTAATTGGCATTAGTTCATTTCTCAATTCATCATTAGGAGCATGTAAACTAATTGCTAAATTAACTTGTAAAGGATAATTACTAAAATCTTTTATTTTAGAAATTATTCCACAAGTTGAAACTGTTATATGACGAGCTCCAA
>CAYFQA010000089.1:1565-3473 GCA_964345145.1 uncultured Muribaculaceae bacterium
TATTCCCATAATTACTACACTAGATATTCTTAAATCTAAATCTTCTTCAATCATCAAAATAGGTAAAATCATTTCATGAGGTAAAAGATTTCTTATTTTTTTTAATTTACCACTTTCACAAAATAAACATCCCATATTACAACCAACTTGAGACGATACACATATACTATTACCATAATCATGTTTCATTAAAACTGCTTCAATTAAAGAACCATCATTAAGTTCAAACAAATATTTAAAAACATCATAATCACTTTCAACTTTAACTATTTTTAATCTTTCTAAATTATAGTTACTTTCTAATAAGTCAATTAAATTTTGATTCAAATTAGTCATTTCTATAAATGATTTAATTTTTTGTTTATATAACCAAGTAAAAATCTGAGAAGCACGATATTTTTTCTCATTATTATTTAATAAAAAAGTTTCTAATTCTTCAATTTTTAAATCATATATACTTTTCATTTAATCACATACTAATTATACCACGTATAATTAATTATATTAATCAATTGGTATAAAATAATCATTCTTAATTAGTTTTCTTTTTAATCTTTTAACTAAACCCTTTTCTTGACTTTTTAATTCTTCAATCGGATCTTTAGTACCATAATCAAACATTATTACACGATACGTTTTTCGATCTTTAGATAAATCGATTCTTGAATCACGACCAAATCGTAAATTTGTATTTGGATCATTTTCTAAACTAAGTTGAATAAAAGCTTGTTTCATCGCGATTACATCATAAATATCATAATCAACTCTACTTCCATCTAAACGATAAAAATATAATATATCATAGTCTATTTGTCTTAATATATATTTATTATCATAAATATAATAACCACGATATTCATATTTAATAGTCATACTCCTCCATCTTATTTAGGAAAATTTACAGAAGTTAATCTTAAATCCTTATTAAAAATAAATGTATATGGTTTAACTTGAGATAAACCATTATCTAAAAATAATGTAAATCTTTTTTGTTCAGCTAAACTTTCTTCAAAAGTCTTATTCTTTTTTACATTAGGATCTTCATAATAACTATAACTAACTAATGGAGTTTTTCGACTATTATCAGCATAAAGGTCTTCATAAGTAACATTATTTTTAGTATATGAACAGAATATTACAGCTTTAATATTTAATTTAATATGATCTCTTTCTACTATAAACTCAGTTCTACCTTTTGGATGTGGAAGTAAATGTATACTTGTCAAAGTACGACAATAAGATCCATCAGCATTTTGTCCATAAAAAGAAAAAAGATTTTTCCTTTCAGATCTATATTCATAATTATGAACAAAACCTTTTTTTAAAGAATCATATTTAAATAACAAAAAGTCATATTCAAAACCTAAATCCCTAACACCTTTATATATAATTCCAGTATCATTATAATTCACTTTATCAATTGCAATATATTCTTTAATAATACTATTTAATTCTTCTTCAGGTACAAATGCAGTCTTTAAATCCCCTTCATTTCCAACAACTATTTTAATTTGATCTAACTTATCAAAAACAAATCTAGTTAAAATTAAATTAGATAATTCTTCTGCTTTTGTATCTTTAGTTAAAATTGGATTTAATTTTTCTCCATCATATTCTAACATGTCATCAACAAAAAAATTCAGTCTCATTTTATCATCATCAGTAAGTTCAATTTCTGTTCCTAATACCTTATTAATAATTGGACCTTCTAATTTACGAGTTTCTGATTTATTATATTTTATTATTACAAAACCAACTAAAATAATTACAACAATAAAAACTACTATTAATTTTGAGCCTTTTTTTCTTTGAGGTATTGATTGTAAAATTATTTCTTTATTATTAACTTCATTACTTATTGGTTCTTGTTTATTTTCACTTTGGATTTTTTCTAATAATCTTCTTTGT
>CAYFQA010000089.1:3483-3722 GCA_964345145.1 uncultured Muribaculaceae bacterium
AACCCTATATTAAGTATATCATAAAAAAATATATAAAATATATATCTTTTTAAATACAAATGTATGAGTATAACAAAATTATCAGGGTACTAAAACTTATTATTCTATATGAGTTTATACAACAAAGTATAAGTATAACAAAAATTCTTAGGGTACTAAAACAATACAATAAACGCCTCTTTGTTATCTCGAGTATAAGTATAACAAAAATTCTTAGGGTACTAAAACAAAACATAAGC
>CAYFQA010000090.1:0-1120 GCA_964345145.1 uncultured Muribaculaceae bacterium
TATCTGGCTTCATAGGTTACTCCATAATGATAAATATGAGCAAGCCAAAATTCATGATCTTTTTCCGGGCTAACTAAAAACATTTCACTTATTTCATAACCATTAGGAAATTTAATTGGAATATTATATTTATCTAAAAAATATTTACTACCATATTCTAATAAGTAATTGCCCATATCAATTAGGACTCCATCAACATCGATTGCTATTCTCATCTTATTCCTCCTATTTTATATGCATCTTTATTACCGTAATGATAATAATCTATACATTTATTTAAACTTAAACTTTTTGCAGCAAATAAGTTTGCTTCTTCATCTGTTAATTTAAATGTTTTAACAAACTTTTCAATATTGTATTCTGGTTCTTTTAGCATAATTTCCATTATTTCTTCTCGAGTTAAAACTTTTTCAATTTTAAAACTACGACAAACATACATATCATAATAACCTTCATATTCATCATTGTATTCTTTAACTTCATCACTTGTTGTAGATATAACAGCAACTTCAACATCAGTTGAATCAAAATAACGAAAAACATCACTTAAATGTTTACAAAAATGATAACCGTTTCCTTCATTACCAAAAGATAATGAACCATCCATCATATATTCTTTACCAATTTCAAATTGTTGACCATAACGATTTTTTAATCCTTTAGAAAATGCTTTATAACCAATCATAATAAACCTACTATCCATTTAATTGTACCAAGTTCTAACATAATATATATACCTAAAATTATGAAAATAAAACCAACAATTAATTTTGTATATTTTCTTGTAAATTTTTTAACACCTTTAATTTCCGTTAACCATTTTGTAAAATACAACTGAGCTAATGTTCCGAAAAAATATACTGGTATAACTAATAAAAGATCACTATTTTTCATTGTTGTAAAAAGAGGTATATAAACACCTAAATCATCTCCACCCATTCCTAGAGTCATTATGACTATAGAAAAAATTGAAGTTGCAATATCTACTTTTTTAGTTTTATCTTTTAAAGTTATTAAAGCCTTTATTCCGATAATTAAAGGAATAAGTCCAGTTAAGCCAATTAACTCTGGTCTGGGAATAAATCCTAATAATTTAGCAATTAATATCGACATAACGACT
>CAYFQA010000090.1:1130-3104 GCA_964345145.1 uncultured Muribaculaceae bacterium
TCATATGACCAATTATAAATCCAATTATTATTTTATTTTTATCTCTTTTTCTTTTTGCCATTGAAAAAAAAGCAATCAAAACAGGAATTTCATCAAAACTCCCAACTAGAAAAACAATTAACAATGTTATTATTTTTATTATCATAAAATTACCTCGTTATAATGATATCATATATATTATCATTTATTAATAAATTAAAAGACGCTTTACATAAAGCATCTTTTATTTTTTATTTTAAAATGAAATAATTTATAATTACTATTAACCATAAATGAACTGGATAAAATATATAAAAGAAATATTTATTAAATGGCTTATTTGGTCCTCTTTCACCATTATATAAAAATATAAATGGAATAGCTAATATAAATAATGGTTCGTAATCTATAATATAAGCAATTATAAATAGTATTAAATAACCAATTAATTTCCATATTAATTTATTTTTAAATAAATATGTTATTAACATAAATGGAATTAGAATCACACCCCATTCTGCTAACATTCCAGTTAATAAAACAAATATTCCTAAAGAAAAATATATAAATTTTTCAAAAGAATCCTTTTTCTTATAAATATGAATTATAGCTAATCCAGTAACTGATATAGCAATAGTAAAAGTTATATTTGTACCAACTGTTAAAAACATTTCTCTTCTAGCTGATAAACTTACTGCATTAGTAAAAATATAACCAATTAAATAGTTACCTAAAGAAACAATAATAGCCCATAGCCATAATCTTAATACATATTTTTTTAAATTTTTAGTATGAATTACTCCTTCTACTAAAAAATAACCAAACATTGGTGCGACACATCTAGAGATAATAATGAAAAAATTATCTACATCACTAGATAATAATCCATATACAAAATGTAAATGATTTAATAACATTAAAAAAGCTAAAATTAATTTTATTTGCCAAGCATTTAATATTTTAATTTTATTTAACATTTTTAACCTAATGTATATTCATCTTCTCTACGAGGTAATGAGTATAAATAATAAGGGTCTTTAGTTAATTCATTAACTAAATCAATTAAATCAGGTCGTCCTAATCTTACTATTTCTTTATACTTATCCTCGATAGAATCATATGTTTCTTTCTTTTTAGGTTCAGTTATAAACAATAACATTGCATGTGCATCACTTGGATAAAGAATTCCATCTTCATGATGATTATAAGTACCAATCATAGTTGTTGGATCAGCAATATCATATTCATAAACAATTGGTGATGGTCCACCTATTTTATTTAATACAACTGTTGGTTTATCATGATCTGCAGCCATCTTACCAATCACTACTTGCGGTTGATCTTCTTTTAACATATCTGTAACTACACCTTTAAAAAAACCATTTTCATCAATAATTACAGCTCCATCAAAGCGATATTTATCTTGAAATTCATCTTGTGCTTCTATATAATCTGCTTCTATATTTTCTAAATCATTTACTTGCCAATAACCCCTTATATATACAATTTCTTTTTTCATAAATAAATCTCTCTTTCTTTTGCTTATTTTAACATATTATTTTTATTAAGGAAATGGTAAAATATATTATAGAAAGGAAGTTGAATATGGATAGAGTTGCAATAAAAGAAAATGCTAAAAATATGTTAAAGGGTAATTTAGCAGTTGTTTTAAAACCTACATTAATTGTTTTTTTTATAAGTTTTATGTTTAACCTTGTATTAGAAGTTACTCATGGTAATAATCATATTTTATTAACTGATGAAATTTCTATTACATATATGTTAGGTTCTTTAGCTATATCAATATTTTTAACACCTTTAACTATTGGACAAAACTATTATATGTTAAAATTTGTTAGAAATGAAGATCCTCAAATTAACGACTTATGGAAACCTTTTTCAAAATTTGTTCCAATCATTATTACAATATTTCTTATGGCTTTATTAATTTCGATTGGTTATATTTTCTTTATAATTCCTGGTGTCATTTTAATA
>CAYFQA010000090.1:3114-3605 GCA_964345145.1 uncultured Muribaculaceae bacterium
ATTATTAACAGGTTTATTGTTTGCAGGATCATATTTAATATTTGGATTTAGTATGACAACATACATCTTGGCTGATAATGAATTAAGACCAGTTGAAACTTTAAAAGAAAGCTGGAATTTAATGAAAGGTTATAAACTTGATTATTTCATTTTTAATGTATCTTTCATAGGTTGGATGATTTTATCATTTTTTTCATTTGGTATTTTGGCTATTTTGGTAATTCCCTATATTATGACAGCTAATACTTTATATTATGAAAATTTATTAAAATTAAAAAAGCAACAATAGTTGCTTTTTATTTCCCTGGCGCCTCAAATAGGACTCGAACCTACGACCTAACGGTTAACAGCCGTGTGCTCTACCGACTGAGCTATTGAGGCACTTGCTAATTCATTATAATATCTTGGTATTCAATTGTCAACTTTAAAAATTAGCAATTTTACTTATTTTAATCCAGTAATGATGAATCTTGATATAAATCGATTTCTTT
>CAYFQA010000091.1:0-3597 GCA_964345145.1 uncultured Muribaculaceae bacterium
ATTAGGAACTCTAGATTGACAGTTAGCGTTATATCGCCAATTATTAGGACAACATATAAATATAGATAATACTATGTTATATACTATACCCGTCAAAATGTCTTATTTAGGTGATCCTAACGTTGTATATTTGGAAGATTTTCAAAATAGATCTTTAACAAAAAGATTAAGACCAGAAGGAGAAATAACCGTATTTGCTAATAAAATACTTCCCCGCAGAATTGTAACTGACTATGATCCAGAAAGAGATATAAATATTCTGAGTAAACTTAATACTTTATTTAAGGGAGAAGATTATGAAGTTAAAACTGATATTGTACAGTTAGATCCTGAAAAAAATTTCACTAGGACGGGGCAATGAAAATATTGACCTGAAGTAGAAATAGCAGGAGAAGCTAAAACTTATATAACAGGAGATACACGAGAAGAATTTGAAACTAATCTAAATAATTATTTACAAAGGGCAAATAAATTAGTTAATAATGAAGCTTTATTATTAAGGGATGCTGTTAGATCAGCTATTTTAAATAAAACAAGGATTACTACAAGTAAAAATGATGAATATAATATTTTACTAAATAAATTATTTGGGAATTATATATCAGATGATTGAGAGGTAGTTAATAATATTCCAGAAGCTATAGCTATGGGTATTATATTATTAAGAAATAAGTTAAATAATAATATATCTATAGTAAGTATGACTACTAATCAGCCTTATGCAATTTCAAAAGTTGATGGATTGAATTATGGGGAATTAGAGTTTATGAAATCATTTCTTTTTGTTAATGAAATGAAAAAAGAACTATTTCCTGGAGGATATGGAAAATTAGGACAAATAATTGTACTTAATCCTCACACAACTAATGGAATTTATAATAGAAACGTTCATAGTAAATTTAAGATATTTGAACAATTAATGTATTCTAAAGGATTAGGTGATAGTCTTAATTTGGATGCAAGTAATATATCTCCAATAGAAGATATTGCATTGTATGAATTAGATTCTTTATATAGATCTTATAATGGGGAATATAAAAAAGAAATAAATTCTATATTTGAGCCTATAAAAAGTAAATCTATCTCGTCGATAGAATTAGATATTCTTATGGACATAGAAGATGCTATGCTTAAAAAATTTCCTCAATATGTAGGAAAAACATTTACTACTGAATTAAATTTTGATGACCCTATAGAAGTATTATTAGCGCAATTAAAAGTAGCCATGGTATCAAAAGGTGGATTTGAATTGGCCAATGACTTTCAAAATTTATCAATGTTTAGTTTTAGTTTTGCAGATTTCGGAGACTTAATTACTTCACTATTTACAGAAAATAAAAAAGAATATACTAAAACAGGCAAACGAATTGAAGGGTTATTAGGAGGTATGATTTGATCTCCTCCTGATTGAGCTTTATCTAAAGACATAAAAAATATAAATAAAATGATGTCTTTATCTAATCAACATATTAGGGAATGAATTTTAAAAGTATCTGTAGATATTCATAATCTTACAAAAAAATATTATAAGGATTTAGGATTTTCTTCTTTGGAACAAAATGTTTGAGGAGAAACTCAGACTAAATATAAAAATCTTTGATATAAAAATGATGATGGAACTTTTTCTGAGATGTTTAGAACAAAAGATCCTTATGTAATGAATGAGAGAAATTTTTTACAAGATTTTGAAAGAGAATATTTACAAAATATCTTATTACTCATTAATCAATGAAAACTTGAATTAACTGATAATGAAATTAAAGGATTAGATCCTAAAAATATAGAAAGTTTAAAGAAAAATGATAAAATTGCTAAAGCTCTTGAAGATGGCACTTATTTTGAAATGCCATTAGTAAGAAGAGAAGAGACTTCTAGACACTCACATTTATTAAAAAAAGGTTCTATAGGAAAAAAAATTGCACCATACTTTAATGATGTTAATGACTTCTTAGATACTAGAGAATTATTAAAAGAAGATTTAGATGTTACAAAGAATAGAAATAAAGGATTTTATCAAATGTTTGATCCATACGGACACCAATCAAAAGATTTTATTGCAAAATCTGTTCAAAAATATGGAGTTAAGTATTTTGAATGAAATCTTGATACTATTGCTAATAGAATTGCATTTAGTAAAATTAGAAAAAAAATATATGATAGAAGGCTTCCTATAATAAATTCTTATGTATGGTGAATAAAATTAATGGCTGGAAGAGAAAATACCGATATTTCTAAACAACTTGAAGCAATAGCAAATCAAATGAAATTATCTGTATTTGATGATAAGATAATAGATGAAGAATTTAGCGACGTTTCAAAAATAGCAGGGATTATGAAACAAGTTTCTACTGCAGGAATGTTAGCTTTTAAGCCTGCTTCATATGTAAAGGAAATGACCATTGGATTGTTTAAAGCTATAACATTGGGAGCAACTAAACTATATGGAAAAAATGAATTTGACCTTAAAGATGTTTTGAAAGCTTTTACTAAATTAACAACAATTGACAAAAAATTCGCTATGGAATTTAATCTTATTGATAAATTAAATTTTTATTATGGGTTTGCTAATATGGATGTTAATACAATGACCAAAAAATTACAAACAGATAGAAGAGGGGTAATGAGAGGTTTAGGTAGATATATGTTTGCATTTAATACTGTACCTGACTATTTTAATCGACTTGCTATTTTGTTAGCTAAAATGAATAAAGATGGGACATATGATGCACACTCTTTATCTGAAGACGGGCAATTAGTATATGATCCATTTAAAGATAAAAGATTTAGCCATTATCTAGAAAACAGAGAAAAATATAAGCAAGATGTGGTATATGTTCCTTCTAAAACAGATGCTTTATATAATGAACAAAGACAAAAATATCTTTTATTAGTAGATTTATTAAATAAAGAATATTCTGGGTCAGAAAAATTTACAGAAGAATCCATTGTGCCAAAAGCGTATTCTGAAGCAGAGAGATCAAGTTTAAAATCTTTTTCTGATTTAGTATACGGGTATTATGAAAAAGATTCTCAATCGCCAGCTAATAATACTTGGTGAGGAATTATTTATATGCAATTTATGCAATTTTGGCCTGCCAAAATGAAAATGTGGTTTGCAAAACCAACGGATGAAAGTCCTATGGGACATATGGAACAAGCTACTGTAGTAGAAGATGGAAAAACTAAATTATTATGAAAAGAACACATTCTAGACGAAGAAGGTAATTTTGTTTTTGATGAAAATGGACAAGTAAAATTTATACCTACAACCAAAAATACTGGAGACCCTTTATATCAGTGAAAAGGTAGTCCTTATGAAGGACTTATGTATTCTGTATTAGGAACAATAAAAGATATAGTTACATTAAATTTTGAAGACATTAAACATAATAGTGAAAAAACCTATGGAGATAGAAACAAAAGAGTATTATTTGCACTAAGTGATGGGTTTTTAATATTCATGCTATTTGCTATGATAAAAGCAATCTTAGATGCCTTTAGAGAGGAAAATGGAGACGATGGCTTAACTGGTTATACTTTAAGAATGGCTTCTGCTATAGATAATAAAATATTAAGTGAATAAAATGTTTGAGATAG
>CAYFQA010000092.1:0-3586 GCA_964345145.1 uncultured Muribaculaceae bacterium
CTATTAATATTTCAAATAAAGTAAACCCCTTGTTTCTTTTCATTTAAGTTCACTCTCCTATTATATTAATAATTATATCATATATTTAATTTTATTAAATAAAAAAGTAACTATGTTACTTTCTTAATAAATCTAAAGCTTTTCGCATTTTCGAATCATATATCATCATTTCTACTCCGCCAAACATACTTAATAATTCTTCTTTTGTCATTTGATACATAATTGCTAATTTTTCTGCTTCTTCTAAAGCTTCTTTTTCTGTTACTTCAATATTTTCTTTTTTAACTATTTCTTCTAATAAATATCTACTTTTAATTCTTAATATAGCTTCAGGTTCCATTTTTTCTTTTAAATCTTCTTCTGTTGTTTTTGTAAATTCATAATATTGTTCTAAAGTAATACCTTGATAACTTAATTGTTCAGCATATTGACCTAACATTCTTTTTATTTCGTCTTCAATTATTTCTTTATTAATTTCAACTTCCATATTAGATATAGCTTTATCAATTACTTGATCTAAATATTTATCATCAGCTTCTTTTTCTTTACGATTTAAAATATCTTCTTCAACTTTTTTTCTAAAATCTTCTTCTGTTTTAACGTCTTCATATCCTAAATCAATAAATAGTTCTTCATTAATTTCTGGTAAAACTCTTTCTTTAATTTCTCTAATTCTAACTTTAAATAAAACATCTTTTCCTTTTAAATTTTCTACATAATCTTCTGGAAATTTTAATTTAAGTTCTTTTTCTTCATTTGGTTTCATTCCAATCAACCCATCTTCAAATCCAGGAATAAAAGTATTACTACCAATTTCTAATGGGAAATTTTGGCCACTTCCACCTTCTAATTCTTTACCATCAACAAATCCTTCAAAATCAATTACTGCTGTATTACCTTTAACAACTTTACCATCTTCTTTAACAACTACATCTGCCATACGTGTTCTAATATTAGTTATTTCTTCTTCAATATCTTCTTTAGTAACAGTTGGTTTATCTTTTTTAATTTTTAAATTTTTATATTCACCTAATTTAACTTCTGGTCTTGTAACTACTTCAAAAACAAATGTCAAATCATTTTCACAAATATGTTCAATATCTACTTT
Source organism: uncultured Muribaculaceae bacterium (assembly GCA_964345145.1). Classification (GTDB taxonomy): domain Bacteria; phylum Bacillota_I; class Bacilli_A; order RF39; family UBA660; genus JAAZHN01. Next base: position 1,109 of record CAYFQA010000092.1, read on the forward strand.
TGGTTCAATAACTGGTTCAAGTTTACTATCTTGTAACATTTTTGTATATGCACCAGGTAATGCTTTATCAACTGCATCCATATATAGTGATTCAACACCAAACTTCTTAAGATACATATCTTTTGTTATTTGACCTTTACGAAAACCATCTACTTTAACATCTTTCTTCTTTTCTTCAAATACAGCATCTAATATATCTTGCCATTCTTTTCCTTTAATTTCTATTTTTATTTCATGAATATTTTTCATAATATCACTCCTTACCACTGTTTAATTATAAAGTATTAATTAGATTTTTACAAGTTTTATATTAGAAAAGAACCACTTTAAGTAGTTCTTTAATATTATATTAATTTATAAATCAGGACAGTTTAATACAGGAATATAATCTTTTGATTTTTCTAATACAACTATTTTTATATAAGTATGTTCAGAAGAACAATTATAAGGTTCATTTATATACTTAGAAATATCTTTTTCATATTTTTCTTTAATATCATCTAAGTTTAAAATTACCTCTGTTTCTACTTTCAACTCAATATCATCATATAGTTCTTTCCCAGTATTTATTAAGAAACTTTCAAGTTCTTTTTTCTTATCAATTATTATATTTGATTCATTATTAATAATTTGAGTTTTATTTTTATTTGATGTTTTATAAATAATAATAATACTAATTGTAATAATTATTAAAATTATTAAAATAGTCAATAATATTTTTTTATTTTTTTTCACAATCAAACCTCCATATATTAGTTATAAATAACTCTACTTTCACATTTTCGAGAATTTCCAGATGGACTACAGACAGTTGTTGTCCAAGAACTCCATGCTCCCCATGTTTCACATCCACATGCTTCTGTACGACAAGTTTTATTTCCACCAACACATGTATTAGATCCTGTTAAACATGGATCATAGCCACAAGCTGCATTCTGACATGTATTATAACTTTCTACTCCACAACCTGATGTTCGACACGACTTATTTCCACCAACACATGTATTAGATCCTGTTAAACATGAATTCCAACCACATGCTGAATTTTGACAATATTTATATTGTTCAACCCTACAGTCTGATGTTCGACATGAATTGTATCCACCAACACATGTAGAATTTGTTGTACAAGAAGCAGTACATCTAGTCATTCTAACATATCTTGTTGTACTAGAACATTTACATGCAGAGTTACTTGCCCAACAATAATTATTATTAGCATTTTTACAAAATACTGCTTTAGTACAAACATGTGCTTGTTGTCCATCATAAGTGGCAGAATATCCTAAACTTTCACAGCCACTATTTCCTGATGTATATGATCCAGAACAACTATATGGGAACCAGCTACTTTCACTCCATGAACAACTAGTTGATGTAGTAGTCGTTAAACATGAATTCCAACCACATGCTGAATTTTGACAATATTTATATGATGCAACTCCACAACCCGATGTTCGACATGAATTGTATCCACCAACACATGTATTAGCTCCTGTTAAACAAGCATTCCAACCACATTCTGAATGTTGACAATATTTATATGATGCAACTCCACAAGCTGCATTTGCACAAGTCTTATTTCCGCCAACACATGTATTAGAACCTGTTAAACATGAATCATAACCACATGCTGCATTTTGACATGAATAATATGTACTACAAGTTGATGAACGATATTGAGTTACAGCTGTTACTGTTACACTACAAGTTCCTGTTAAACCAGCTCGATTTGTAACAGTATATGTTTTATTTGTTTTAACTCCTGTTTCAGTAATATTTCCACTAACTATTCCACTATGTGGATCGTTACCAACTACAGTTACTGTTACTCCACTTACTGTACCAGTATTACTTTTGGTAACTGTACAAGTAGGTGGTGTTTTATCAACTTGATATGGACCAGCACAAGTTGTATTACCAATATTTCCAGAATTATCAATTGCACGAGAACAAATATTATACGAACCATCAGAACTAATTGTTGCAGAAGCTCCATTCGTAGACGGAGTACAACTACCACCTGTAGTCACACAATATTGATAATAAGCTATTCCTGATTCTGCGTCTGTTGCAGTAAAGTTAACTGTTACATTTGATGTTGACCACGATCTAGATGTTGGTGAAAAAGTCGTTGCAGTTGGCTTTGTTGTATCTACATTTGTAATTACAATTGGTGTGTTTCCTTGATTATTTAATGCATCTTTTAACCAAATATAATATGTTCCAGCAACCGTTATACCACTTACTTCTTGACCAATTGTTTTAGAATTAGCAACGTTTTTAAATGTAGGTGGAGTTGTTGGACTTTGATTTATACCATAACCAGTTACTCCACTATGAATATCTTCGCCTTTAAATGTTAAGCTAATATTATTTGTTTGCGCTTTATCTTCAATTACAGTTGCATATGCCACATCCCAAGTTACTGTTGTTCCAGTTCCTGTTAAATAAACATGACCCAAAGAACTAAATGTT
>CAYFQA010000093.1:0-1370 GCA_964345145.1 uncultured Muribaculaceae bacterium
ATAATTTACTTTTTCTCTTATTTCTTTTTGATTTTTAATTCCAATCATCTTTAAAACAATCGCAACATTTTCAAAAACCGTTAAATTATCTAATAAGTTATAATTTTGAAATATATAACCAATACTTAAACATCTTATTTCATCTACTTTTTTTACTCTTCTTTTAGTTATTCTTTGATTATTAATAGTTATTTGTCCATTATAAACTTTATCTAAACCACCAATAACATTTAAAAGAGTTGTTTTACCACATCCAGAAGGTCCTAGAAGTGCGACTAAACCAGTTTTTTCAAACTCTATAGAGGTATTATTAATTACGTGTATTTCATTTTTCTTTTTTCGATAAAAATATTTATTTACATTACTTAATTTAATCATATTTATACCTCATCCCTATATGTACTTAAAGCAGATTTTTGGAATAATTTTCTAGAAGTTCGATTAGAAATCAAAATCGACATCATTATTAATATCATATAAATAATAATATAATCTCTTAAAATTAAAAACTTAGTTATTTTCGTTATATATGGATAATTAATAATACTTTGTTTAACTAATATCATTAATATTAAAAATATAATATATGCTAAATTAGTCACAGTAACTAACTCTATTTTTAATAGTGTTTCTGTTACTTTTTTACTAGCGCCTAATATTCTAATTGTTGAATAATAAATATTTCTTGACTTTAAAATCAATCTAACAACAAAGTAAGCGATGAAAAATAAAGAAATCATTAAAATTCCAATAAATGTAAATTTAATTATTTCACCAATTGCCCTTATATCATCTCCGAATGGTAAAACAATTATATCTTTAATTGCCATAACAGTTAAATCTAAATTTTCTAAATCAGCCATTGTTTGTTCTATTTTAATTGGATCTTTGACAAACACACTTGATTGAAAATATCCTTTATCTAACAATTCAAAATATTGATCATAATTAACAAAGATCGATTCATAATATGAATCATATTTCTTTTCTTTAAATATTTTATGAAAGTTTTTAATATTATATTCTTTAGTAACTTTCACTGATAAATTTTCTGTAAAATATAAGTCTTTAATTTCTATATCTATATTTTTTTTCAAACAATTATAATTTTTACAAAATACTTTAAAAGTTTCAGAAACATAAACTTCATCTCGTGGAACATATTTACTAGGTATTACTTTAAAATTACTCATATATTGTTCTGATTTATATTTTTTTCCATTAATAGTTGTCTCAGTCTTAATTGCTGAAAGTATTCTATCTTTTGTTACTTCATCAACAAATTTTTCACTACCATAAAATGTTGGTTCTTGACTTTCGTTTTGATTAAAATTAATTACATCTTGATATAAATAAATTCCAGTTACTAC
>CAYFQA010000093.1:1380-3577 GCA_964345145.1 uncultured Muribaculaceae bacterium
ACTACCACTTTATAACGATCCATTGGTTCAAAACCATTCATTTCCCCTAAAATAAATTCATGATTTAAAACTTTAGTATAATTTTTTGATAATGTTGGTTCATCACTATAATACTGAATTATTATTTCATTTTCTTTTTCTGGCATTCTCCCATGTGTTAATTTGCCATTGAATTCAGATACTAATTTTGATCGCCCATAATAAAATTGTTTACTATCAGAAGTTATACTCGTATATATATCTAATGATAAGTCATTCTTATAGATGATATCAATATTTTCTATTTTTTTTATATTTTCATAATCAAGTTCTGTAAAAGCAGTAAGATCATTTTTCTTAATTATAATTCTATTTGTATCAGTCGTACTAAATGCTTGATTAAATCCAACTAATTCTTCATCATGTTTAGAACTTTTTATACTAGCATACTGAGCTATTACTGAAACGGTTAAAAACCAAAACACCAAAAGTAATAAAATAAATTTATTAAAAACGTTAAATGTGTTTCTTAGACCTATTTTTAATTCATTTAATTTAGTCATGTCTTTATAAAACATTTCTTTAGCTTTAATATTTGAGTCTACTTTAATTATTTTTTTATCTTCAACTATTTTTCCATCGTGCATTTTAATTTTTCTAGTAGTGTATTTTTCTACTTGTTCATAATTATGAGTAACAACAATTACTAACTTTTCTTTAGCAACTTCATGAAGTAACTCTAAAACACTTGCAGAAGATTCTGAATCTAAGTTACCTGTTGGCTCATCTGCAACTATTATTGATGTTTCTTTAGCTAAAGCACGCGCGATTGCAACTCTTTGCTTTTGTCCACCAGATAGTTTAGAAACTTTTCTATTTCTAAACTTTTTTAATCCTACTTTATCGATGATATCTAATACTTTATCTTTTATTTCTTTTTTCTTATATCCATTTAGTAATAACACTAATTCAACATTTTGATAAACTGTATAACTATTTACTAAATTAAAATGTTGAAATATATTACCAATGTATTTTTTACGATATTCTTCAAACTCTGCTTCTCCATAATGACTAGTCTCTTCCCCATTGATATACATTTCGCCTTCTTCATATGTATCCAAACCAGAAATTACATTTAATAATGTTGATTTACCAGAACCTGACTCACCTGTAATTACAACAAATTCTCCAACCTCTAATTCTAAATTAACTTTAGAGAATCCACTTGCCACAACTCCTTTATTATAATAAAATTTTGAAACATTACTTAGTTTGACCATATCTTTTACCTCACTATTTTATTATATCTAAAATAAATCTAATAAGCTATTAAAAAAGTATTAATTTATTAATACTTTTATTTATTTTTATTATATAATTCAACATCATATTTAGATTGATAGTATTGTTTAGGTTCCATATAAGTTCCTTCATCAGGTATTATCTGATACTTATAAGCATTAATATATGACTCAACAACTTCATTTTTTTCTTTTGCTTTATATTCTCCATCTAGTCTAACCCTTTGATCTTTTGATTCAATTGTAAGTTGACCATTTTCGTAATGGATTACTGGTAAAAGAATGTAATAAGCATTTTCTTTAGGAAGCATTAAACCATTAACTTGATAAAAGTATTTTTCATCTTTTCTCAAGCCACCTATAAAAACAACTTCAATATTTTCTTCAGTAATTAACTTCCCTTTAATATTTTTTAATACCGTTACCGAATATACAGAATGAGGAATATATTCTTTACTTTTATCATCATTTATTATTTCAATATGCTCTGTTCTTAAATGTTTATTAATTTTTCCAACAAAAGTATAATCACTTAACCCAATTGCCTTTTCTTTAGTTGATGTATCATATAAATGTTCAATTACTACCAACTCAACTGGTAAACCATTTTGGTAATGTTTTGGTTTTGGTTTTAAAGCTTTATAAATTATAAAACTAATTAAAGAGAAAATAATTATTCCCAACACAATTACTGGACGTTTATTTTTATTTGACTTATCAACTTTTTTGAGATTTCTTTTAGTCTTCTTACTCACTATAATCACCTATAATTATTTTATCATAAATTTTTCTAAATTTTTATTATTTTAAATGATCACCATGTAAATATAATTTTGCTGTATGTTTTGTTTTTTTTTTATGAACAGGAACAGTTTCAGTCCACTTTTCTCCATCCCATTTTTTTAGACAATTTG
>CAYFQA010000094.1:0-3548 GCA_964345145.1 uncultured Muribaculaceae bacterium
CCATTTAAAATTAAATTTCTGTTTCCACCTGTTCCAGTTTCTGTAGACTGTAAGTAATTTTTAGTTAACTCAAAACCTCCAATAGAGCCTTGTCTAGCGTGTATAGTTCCTGTAGTACCATTTAAAGATAAACTAGGTATAAAACCAGGGGTAGAAGGATTGTCAGAAGCAATTTCACCGACATACCCACTCTGACTAACTAAGTTTTGATTTGAAAAAGAAAATCCAGCTACATTAGCCTCTTCTGCTAAGAGCAAACTAGTAGCTACAGAGTCGAAATTAGCCCCAAATGATTCTCAATAAGCACTATTAGATGTAGGTATATTTGTAAATTCCCCATTTAAACTTCCTCTTGTTATATAATAAGTTGCGCCATTTTTAACTACATCTCTTCTAACTGCTGTTGCATAATACGTGCTAGTTCCTGAATAAAGCCCTCTAAAAACAATAGCAGGCCCTTCTGGCCCGTCAATTCCAGGAGCTCCCTTATCCCCAGGCTTAGCATAATTTGTTCAAACAACTGGTTTAGTATAAGGTCCTCAAACACCGTCCTTCTTTTTACGGATAGATGTTCATTCATAAGGAAGTTCTGGAGTGTATCCTTGAGGATCGTCTGTCCATTCTACTGGCACATTGTCATCAGAATTATCGTCTACCGCTTTTACAGGAATTGGCTCGTCTAAAGCCGGCATTCTATCCATTAACTTATATATAAACTCTTGTCCAGGGCCATCACTTCCTTTTACATGTGTCCATTTATATTTTGTCCACTCATCTACTCCAGCGCTATCCATAGTATGATCCGCATAAGTACCTAACCAAGCTTTGTGTGCATAATCCTCTTCTGAGAACCCCACTTGAGCAATAGGTTTAGAGCCCAAAAAAGTTATACTGTCTGCATAAGCAATATGAAAATAAGCATTATCTCCAGATATTTTACCAACATTATTCCAACCAAAAGGGCTTACATCAACTACAGCAGGAGATACACCATCATATACTCAAAGATCCCCTAAAATTATGTACCCATCTCCTCTTTCTGGATCTACTACAGTTTCTAATTCTTGTCAAGTTTCAAAAGAACCTTTAACTTTTATTCCCGAACCATCTTCTCCAGGCTTACCATCAAAAGAATATTTAGCTCAAATTACTGGTTCACTATAATCTTGCCATAAAGAGATATATTTAGGCTCTTCTCCTTCAACAGCTTCTTGTAAAATGTCTTTTTTAACTCGTTTGCTCACCCACTCTACTGAATGTGTGGGATCGACTCCTCTAGGATCATCTACCCAAGTCTCATTAAGAGCAGAAATTCCTCCAGGATAGTTTTCATCTAAAGTTCTGTCTTCTACATCTATAAGTTCCGGTGGTATGGCTGCATCATTGCTTCGGTTATAAACAAATTCTACAGATTTACCATCTTTACCGTCAGAACCATCATAAGCATAGTTGGACCACAGTGCAGGGAAAGTGTAATTAGACCAAACCCCTGGAGAAGAAGATTCTTTTTCACTAACCCATTCATAACGATATTCACTATCTGGTCCAATTGGAGCTTCTGTTCATTTAATAGGACTATTTACATCTAAATTGGCATCTGTAGGAATATCTGGCGTTAATTGTTTTTTTGTTCTTGTATATATTCTTTTAGTTTTAGTACCATCTTGCCCATCAGCACCAAAATCTACAACATATAAGTTTTGGTGAATAGCTGTTTCAAAACTTTTTCCATTAACCCTTTTACCTGTAATTTTAAAAATAATTGTAGCAGAATCCCTTCTCATATCATTAGCAACCCCCATCTGTAAATAAGTTCCGGAATCTGTAATAACTCCGTGGTTAATTGCTATAGTATCAATAGTAACTGAGTATGTACCTTCTGTCAAATCTACAGAACTACCTGGCAAATATTTTAATTCTTGAGAACCTTCATAAACTTGTAGATTAGTATAAGTGTTATCCAAATTTTTGACACCCTCCTCATCAACTTTTATAGGAACATTAGGATTGCTTAATACTGGTGTTATAGTGGTTGATTCCAACTGATTCAAATTACCAGAAAAGTAAACATTACTTAAATATACTGAATATCCCTCATGATCTCCTACTATATGGCTGATATTAGATAAATCTCCAAATTGAGCGGCTATGTTAGCATCACCATATTCCCAATCATTTACATTAACTAAAAATCTTTCATATCTTTTAGTTTGGTAAGAAGAATTTTGTCTGTGTTTTTTATTGTCGTCGCTATTACCATAAGCTACAAAATTCATAAAAGGTTGTGGATGGTGTTGTGTAAAAAAGGTGGTGGAATTTGTAGGCCTTAATTTATACCTAAATTTAGTGTTAGCAGGTACGGGAACCATTTCACCGTCTACTAATTCTTCTGTCAGTATTTCTGTGATTGTGAAATAAATTGAAGCAAATCCCTTTACCGCTCTATTTCCCTTACCGTCTTCTATATCTACCTCTGAATTTTCTGGAGCAGGTGTTTCTCCATCCCCTAGAAAATGATATATACCTAAACATAGATCACTTTCAGATATGGCTCCCATTTCTCCTTCCTCTACTTTTAGTGTTATAATTCCAGTATCCACAGAATCTATTTCCACACTCTCTATCTTTCCGCCACCAGCGGCTCTTCAAAAATCCCCAACACTAATTTCAACTCTGTTGAATCTAAGATCTGGAACTTCCAACCACTCGTCTAAAGTAAGTCCTCTTAGATGGCCTACACCATATTGAGTGATACCAAAACTTTTAATAGCTCCACCAGTATTTAAATTAGCATCCTCCTGAGTTGGCTGGAATTTTATTCCTTGTAAGAAAGTTATAATACCAGCAGCTTTATCGTGCGTTACTTTGGATAAATACCTGTTGTCTAACCCTACTCCACCAGGAGCAGTTGGATCATCTGGATCTCCATTAATAAGTCTATCTTCTAAATCCCGAAGTTCGTCTAAAACTCGTAATGCCGTAAATAAGTTATTATCAGTAGCTTCTCTTGTATCTCCTCTTTTTAATATAGTGTATGTATTGTTTGGATTCTCAGGATCTATAATACCCCCACCTGGCCCTCCTTCGGTGTAACTTGTTATTAATGATTGCACCGCTCTTAAAAGTATATTATACTCTTCATGAGTTAAATAATACTTTAAATTTTCAGGATTTATATTAAGATTCTGTAGAGGCATTTTATCATCAGGAAGCTCTAGCGCCCTATTCCAAATCTCTATTGTATTTTCTGTGTTCATTTATTTTAGTTATTTGAGTTATTTTAGTTATTTATAGTATATTGTTTCATCATTACTTACTAAGGGAAGGATTAAATATATAGTTAAACGGATTATCTCCATTATCTCCATTATCTCCATTATTTATTAATGGAAAATTAAATACATAGTTAAATGAATTGTCCCCTATCTCTAAATCTGTAATATTGTGTATCTCCCCAACCCAACTCTCCTTCATGTTGGAAAGACAATCTTTCAGGAGTTATATTTATTTTATCCTTTCCTTCAACATCTGTAACTTCCAATCCTCTC
>CAYFQA010000095.1:0-3493 GCA_964345145.1 uncultured Muribaculaceae bacterium
TTTTCATAATATATTTTATAAAAAAAAGATTTATTTCCTTTTTTATTTATTTAATTGTTTCATTTCTTTTTTTAAAGTTTTACGTTTTGTTTCAATTGCTACATTTTGGACTAAAAAAAGTAATATATATGTACTAATAGTAAAACTACCTCCATAACTTAATAAAGGTAATGGAACTCCTGTTAATGGTATTAAACCAGTAATTCCTGCTAGATTTATACTTACATGTAAAGCAATAACAATAAATGCTCCAAGAGCAATTATTGAACTACGAAGATTAGTAGCATTTCTAGATATTTTATATATACGATATAAAATAAAAGCATATCCAATTATTATTAAAGTACCTCTAATCGATCCTAATTCTTCAGTTATTATTGAAAATATAAAGTCTGTATGCCCTGCTGGCAAATATAAAAACTTTTGAGTTGAATTACTTAATCCTACTCCACTTAAACCACCATTATTAATTGCTATAAATGAATTACATAATTGATAACCTGTTTCTTCTACATATCTAGTACAAGGTTGTTTGAAATTAAACCTTCTTTTTTGAGCTTCAGTAAATAAGCCACCATTTATATAAATAACTATTCCACCTATTATAACAGTAATAATTGCTAATTTAACTAAATACAATTTATTTTTTATAGTTAAAGGTAAAAAATAATATATAGCAATTATTAATGCTGTAATTATTACTGATGTTCCAAAATCTGGTTGTAAAAATATTAAGCTAACAACTATTCCTCCATATATTAAAGGATAAACAAAATCTTTACTATTTTCATTTTTTTTGTTTTTTGTTTTATTTTGAAACGCATGAAAGAAAAATCCATAATAAATAATTATAAATATTTTAGCAAATTCACTTGGTTGAAAATTAAATATTTTTAAATTATACCAGCTTTTGGCACCATTTATTTCTTTTGCAAATATGAATAATCCAACCAATAATAATATATTTATTATTAATCCCATTTTAATAAATTTTTTATATTTGGATAATGGTATATTAGCAATAAAATATCCTAATATATAACTAATTGTAACAAACCCTAATTGACGAATAAAATAATAATATGGAGTTTTTGTATCACTAAACGAAGAAATAATTGAAGACGAACTAAAAACCATTAGTAAACCTAAAATACTAAAAACAAGTGTTGCAAAAAATAATGGCTTATCACATTTTCTAAAAAAATCTTTCATTAGTTCTCCTTTTTCAATATATTTTTTAAATAATTTTCATCGTTATATTATTTATTATAATATATCACAAAATAAATATATTTTAATTGACATATAAAAAACCTTTATTTTATTGTGAAAATTTGATAATATAACTTTGGTGAGTCAAATGAAATTACCAAATATTAAAATTTATGATGAGTTTGATCCAATTTTAAGAAAAGTATCTAAAGAAGTAACTTTTCCTCTTTCTAGTGAAGATAAAAAATTAATATTTGATACTCTTAATTATTTAAAAATTAGCCAAATTGAAGAATATAGAGAAAAATATAATTTAAGAGCTGGGATGGGAATGGCATTTATTCAACTTGGTGTTGATAAAAGAATATTTGTTATTTGCGAAGATCTACAAAATGGTGAATTTAAAAATTATATTGTAATTAATCCTAAAATAATTAGTGAAAGTGAAGAAAAAATATTTGTTGAAGAAGGCGAAGGTTGTTTAAGTGTTAATCGTGAGGTTGAAGGGATTGTACCAAGATCAGCTCGTGTTACTGTTAAAGCATTTGATGAAGAAGGTAATGAATATACAATACGTGTTCGTGAAGATATAGCCGTTGCTTTTCAACATGAAATAGATCATTTAAATGGAATATTATTTACAGATCGAATTGATAAAAATAATCCATTTAAAAATTTTGATAAAATGAGACCAATTTAAAAGAAGCTTATGCTTCTTTTATTAATTTATAATCATCTTCTAATGAAAATTCAACATTTTCATTAATCCACTCTTTTCTTGGTTCAACTTGATCACCCATTAAGACAGATACTCTTTTTTCAGCTAATACAACATCATTTATATTAACTTTAACTAAGTTTCTCGTTTCTGGATTCATAGTTGTTTCCCATAATGGTTCTGGATTCATTTCACCAAGACCTTTATACCTTTGAATTTGATAATTTGATCTTCCAGAAATATATGCTTGCATATCTGTTTCTTCACCAGGATAAAAATATTTATGTTTTTTATCTGCAGTAGTAACTTTAAAAAGTGGTGGAATTGCAATATAAAGTTTACCAGCTTCAATTAGTGGTCTCATAAAACGATAGAAAAACGTTAATAACAAACACTGAATGTGAGCCCCATCATCATCTGCGTCTGTCATAATTATTACTTTATCATAATTACAATCTTTAATATCAAATTCTGCTCCAAAACCAGCACCTATACAATATATTATTGAATTTATTTCTTCATTTTTAAAAATATCATTATTTGAAGCTTTTTCTGTATTTATTACCTTACCTCTTAATGGTAAAATTGCTTGAAATTTACGATCTCGAGATTTTTTTGCTGTTCCACCTGCTGAATTACCTTCTACAATAAAAAGTTCATTTGTTTTAGGATTTTTAGATTGAGCTGGAGTTAATTTACCAGCCATATTTCTCTCTTCTTTTCTTTTTCCTTTACCACTTCTTGCTTCTTCACGTGCTTTACGTGCAGCTTCTCTTGCATATTTACTTTTATTTGCTTTTTCAATTATTTTTAATGCAATTTCACGATTTTCTTCTAAATAAAATTTTAAATGATCATAAACAACATTTTCAACAACACTTCTTGCTTCTGGAGTACCTAATCTTCCCTTTGTCTGTCCTTCAAATTGAAGTAAATTTTCTGGTATTCTAAGACTAATAACCGCTGTTAAACCTTCTCTGATATCTGAACCTTCAAAATTACCTTCTTTGGCCTTAATTAAATTATTGCTTTTTGCATAATCATTAAATACTTTTGTTATTCCTGTTTTAAAACCAACCTCATGACTTCCCCCATCGGTTGTTTTAACATTATTTACAAATGATAAAATATTTTCATTATAACTTTCCACATATTGTAATGCAATTTCTACTTCAATATTATTTCTAATCTGATTAATAATTTCTGGTTTATGTAATACTTCTTTATCTTCATTAATATATTCAACAAAAGAAGTTAATCCATTTTCATAATGAAAAACTTCATGTTTATCATCTTCTATATCATTGACTTCAATTGTTAAATTACTTAAAAGAAAAGCTGATTCCTGCATTCTTTCCTTAATAGTTGTAAAACTAAATTTATTATTACCAAAGATTGCTGGATCTGGTAAAAATGTTACCGTTGTTCCCGTTTTATTACTTTTATTAATTTCTTTTAATGGTTGGTCTACTTTACCACCATCTTTAAAAGTTATTTTTGATTCTTTTCCTTCATTATGAATAATAACTTCCATCCATAACGATAAAGCATTAACAACACTTG
>CAYFQA010000096.1:0-3490 GCA_964345145.1 uncultured Muribaculaceae bacterium
GTTTTGCATACATATCAAAATGGGATATAATGAGTGAGTGGAAAGAATATAAGTTAGGGGAAATAGTAACTCTCTATTACGGAAAAGCTTTAAAATCTGAAAATAGAGTTGCAGGAGATGTCCCCGTATATAGTTCCGCCGGTATTTCCGGTTGGCACAATCAAGTACTTATAGATAGTCCTTCAATTATTATTGGGAGAAAAGGGACTATTGGAAAAGTATATTATAATATACTTCCTTTTTGGTGCATTGATACAGCGTATTACATCCTTCCTAACAATAATAAGTATAACTTTAATTTTTTGTATTATCTACTACAAACTTTAGGTCTAGACGAGTTAAATGAAGACAGTGCTGTTCCTGGTTTAAATAGAGAAACTGCTTATTCTCAAGATATTCTTCTTCCTCCTCTCCCCGAGCAAAAAGCTATAGCCTCCGTATTAAGCAGTTTAGATAATAAAATAGACTTGCTCCATCGCCAAAATGAAACCTTAGAAAAAATGGCAGAGACCTTGTTTAGACAGTGGTTTGTAGAGGAGGCGGAGGCGGATTGGGAGGAAGTCTTAATTACTGAATTGTTTGAAGTACGAGATGGAACACATGATTCTCCGAAAGAGAAAGCTTTTGGTAAAAAACTAATCACTTCGAAGCACTTGTCTGAATATTCAATTGATTTTAACTCCGCATATTATATCTCAGAAGAAGATTATGATCAAATAAATAGACGAAGTAAAGTAGAAAGTGGAGACATCTTAATTTCCATGATTGGAACTGTTGGGAGGATTTATTTAGAACAATCACGAGAAATAGATTACGCAATAAAAAATATTGGGCTATTCAAAACTTCTTGTAATCCAATCTGGATGTTTTTTACTTATTTATGGCTTAATAGTACTTTGGGGAAAGATTTTGTATATGAAAACATAAGTGGGAGTACACAAGAATATATTGCTCTCGGCAGTTTGAGAAACATTAAATTTAGAGTTCCAAATATTAGGAAAATAAAAGAATTTAATATATTAATTGAGCCTTTTTTCGATAAAGTAAAATCAAACCAACAACAAATCAATACCCTCGCTTCGCTTCGCGATACATTATTGCCGAAGTTGATGAGTGGGGAGGTGAGGATAAAAATATAAAATCATCATGAAAGATAAACTGATAATTACCTATGCATTGCTTGGTTATTTAAAAGAAACCTCATTAAGAGATAGTGCGATAATTGAACTATATGAGCCCATTGTAAAGAAAGCTCTTTCTGAATACTCTGCAGAACATAATCTTTCTGAAATAAAAGGTCGTTCTTTGTCTGAAATATCGAAAAAAGTAGAAGACGTGTTTGGACTAAATATACCCATTCCAATACTATCTACTATAATGAAAAACATTGCAAAACAAATTAATGATGATAATGTATTTGTTGTATACAGTGATGGAGCTTTTATTTTAAAAAGCTATGTGTTTTATGATATAGATCAACAATTGGAGGTTGAAAAAGAAAATGTAAAAATCTTAGAAAAAGATTATAAATCCTATTGTGATTTACATGGCCATAGTTTCAATTTTCAAGAATTGGAGCAATTTATATTAGCTCAGCAAATTGATTTATTTACAGAGAAGCAATCGTTCTTCTTGGAGTTAAATTATTTTGTTTCTAAATATGTTAACGAAAAAATAAATGATGCTAATATTTTTGAAATAATGAGTAATATCTATTTAGGAGGAATTTTGTCTTCTTATTTGGAGTTAAATATTACTCAAAAGGTAACTGATGCAGAATTACTTTTAGACACTAATTTTTTTATTAGTCTAATCGATCTTAATACCGAAGACTCTTATCATATATGCAGACAACTCTTTGATCTTTGCTCTCAGATGGGCTTTAGATTTACCATCTTACAAAGGACGGTAGAACAAATTCGTATTTTATTAGCAAATAGAATTGATAATTTTGCAAATAAAGATTATATTGGTTCTGTTCGTTGTGCTGATATTTTTAATGCATGTGTGAGAAGAGGGCTTGATAAAAGTAACTTGGAACAGATTAGAGATTCAATTCCGAAAATGTTGAAAGAATTAAATGTTGTAATTGTTTCTGATGCTCAGATAACCAAGATAATAGACACTGCCTCGAAATCGCAAGAACTTAAAGAGTTGATAAAAAAAAGAAACAACAATAGGGATAGTGCATTAGCTGATACGATAGCTCACTTTTACGTGGATAACAAAAGAGGTAACTCAATAAAAGAATTTGCAGATGTAAAGTGCTGGTTTCTACACAATTCATATTCAGCTTACGAATATAATTCCGGTAGAAAAATTCACAATCGAATATCTATAAGTGCAAATGAACTATTGATTCTTTTATGGCTTTCTAGTCCAGCGCAAGGTAATAATATTGAAATTAAAGATATAACAAGAGGTGGACTTACCTCTTATATTACAAAGTATAGACGATCCAAAGCACCTACAAAAGAAGTTTTAAGAAAAATAAAGAAACGAGCAGATCACATTATTTCAATTGGTGTTATAGAAGAAAGAGATTTGTATAATATTGGATTGAGAATGGCTGAGGGGAATTTTTCCATAGAAGAAATTAATGTTTTAGTAGAAGAAGAAAATGATGAGGTTCTTGCAGATAAAATTAAAGAATACTCAGAAGAATACAATCAAGAAAGAAAAGGATTGCTAGATACTATTAGTAATAAAGAAGAGCAAATTATATTCCTCGAAAAACAAAACAAACAGAATGAATCTGACATAAAAGACCTAAATAATAGATTATACCTCATAGAAAAAGAAAAATTTGTTTCAGAAGGACTAAAAAAAAGAAAACATTATACTATAGGATATTTAGTTTTTATTTTTATTGTTGCGTTTTTTTGGATTATTAATAGAGTTTATTCAAATGTAATAGAAGAACTATATGCGACAATAATAAGTTTTGTATGCTTTTTTTTGCCTACTTTTGGATTACGATTTATAGATCATACAACCATAAAAGAATTCTTCTGTAGAGGTAAATTGAAAGAACGTTTAGAAAATGATTTCGATAATTCGAAAAAATATGACCAGAATCACTGAATCTTACAGAAGGGAATTTGCTACATAGAATTGAAGGAAAATAGATATGTGAATATTAAGAAGATGTCTCCAAATTTTGCAAACATTAAATATAAAGATAGAAACCAAAAACAGATCAAAAAACTGTACATTTGCAGTATGTTATATTACAGAAGAAAAATAGTATTAGCTTTACTGGAAGTATTTGACGGACAGCTGACGGCAAAGAGTTTGCAGAAATATCTGTTTCTGTTTACCCGTGCGCAGTCGGTTAAAGCATTCGATTTTATACCTTATCGTTATGGCTGTTTCTCGTTTCAGGCTGATCAGGATTTGACTACCATGGCGAAATATGGTTATCTGGAAATAGATGAGCATCAGAGTGGCAGATTTATAAAACTCAAACAAAACGGAGAATATCTGGAAA
>CAYFQA010000097.1:0-3268 GCA_964345145.1 uncultured Muribaculaceae bacterium
GATGATTTTAAATATTCTAAACCTAAATTTTCTTCTGATGTTCGATGTGTTTTTGGAGATAATGTTGTTAAAATTATTTTTTTACTACTCATTATTTATTCACCAGCATCTTTGCAACATCTTTTACAGAACCTTTCACTTCATTTACATCACATTGACTCGTTATTACTTTACATACACTACTTAATTGTCTTAACATTTTTGCATCTTCCATTGATGGCATTGGGTAATCAAGACCTACTATATAATGATAAGAACCTTTAATTATTCTAGACATATTATCATAAAGAAATAAAAATTGGTCTGTATTCTCTTTTGCTTTTAAAAATGATTCACTTGAATTGGCTGTATTAATACTAAAAACACTTCTTAAATTTGTTTTATCTTGATCATTTTCCAAAATTAACTTTGGATCAACAAAATCATTAACAACTAATCTTTCATTCCATTTATCATCAGATTGAACATTAATTTTTTGATATAATTCTGGAAAATAAAGTTCAATTGCTCCTAAACGCATTTGAATTTCTTTTGTTCCTCCTAAAATTTTAGGTTTTCCATCTTCAATACCGATTATTGAATGATCATTAGATATCAATTTACAATCATGTTTAGACATTAACTCATAAGCTAAACTTGTTTTACCAGAGTTAGCATCTCCTACTAAAACAATTCCTTCATTATCCGAATTAACTACCGACGAACTATGAAGAAGGTATTTTTCTTTTCTAGCTAAAATTTTTGAAAACATTGCTAAAGAAACATATATTAAATCTGGAAATCTAAGTTCATTTTCATTAACATTTAAAATTGCAGTGTTATTTGTTTTATCATAAAACATGTTTTTATTATCACTGTTGGTGATTATGATTGAATCGTAATAACAAATATCATTTTGATCTACTTCTAAAAAACTGGCATCTGTTATAGGAATTGTTCTTCTAATTGATGATTGTGGATTTATTAATCTAGATTTAATTTTTTCTGATTCAGTATAGAATTTTAAAGTTGCATAATCTTTAATGTCAAGTTTTATTTCATATCTCATAATTTCACCTCATTAAATTTTTAATTATTTTTAATTTCTTTTAATATAAGCTCTATAAGCTCATCGCTGTAATCATTATCATAATATATATAATCAACTTCCGTCAAACAATGAATTCCGGTAACCATAGGTGAATATGGATAATCTTTTTTTAAAAAGATTTTCATTCTTTTCTTATTTGCAGAAGCCCATCCAATTTCAACATGAACGCCTCCAGAATGTGGAACACCAGGAATAACACAAACTAAATCAACTTCCTTGATTGTTTCATAATCTATTTTTGTGCTTTCTTCAGCTGAATTATATTTTTTGCCCCATTTTTCTCTTTCATGTGCTAAAAAGTAATCATAACCCATTAATTTTAACTCATCAGTTAATTTAGTAAAGAATTTTTTATATTCAGGTTTAACTTCATAATTTTCATCACATAATTGAGAATAAGGCATTGCTAAAAACACTTTCATATTGCCTCCTTTATTCATAAAATTCATCAGGGAATTCTCTAAAATTTTTATTTTTTCTAGCCATTTTTTTACAAACACTACAATCATAATTTTTATAATCTTTTAAAAATTGTAAGATTATTTTCGTAGTTCTTTTGCGACATGATTTAATATCTTCAACATAAGCTTTCGCTTCTTTATTTTCTCCTAAATCTTTAATATAATTTGCCCTGCCGCTTGGATCATCAATTTGTACTGCAACACCTGCATAACAAATTTGATTTAATTTTGCAAGTGTGGCTTCCGGATCACATGTTTGGCCAACAATATCCCATCCCATTTTATTATAAAATTCTAATTCTTTTTTTGTTTCTATTCTTGGAAATCCCGTAAATGAAACATATGTAGCATTTTCTTTAACTGGAAAATCCATCTTTTTACTAGCTAAACAAACTTGTTCCGTTAAAAACCTACAAAAAGGTTCAAACATTTCAGCATTATGAAAAGAAACATTTTGATTCCAACTTATATTATAATTTCCAAATCCTACCATATCACCAAGTACATATACACTTCCTTGGGGCATTTTTGGATTAATTCCCCCTACCACAAATGTTCCAATTAATTTATTCGCACCTGAATTTTTTACCGCTTCAATTGTTTGTTCGTAGTTAATTTGATTTGATGGAACTTTTTCACCATTAAATCTACCATATATTATAAGCACTGGAACATCATAAATATTACCGATAAAACATCTGTGAACTGGACCAAAAGAAGTATTAATTGTAACTCTTTTTAAATTAAAATCTTTAATAACTTCGTCACTTCTCATAATGATTGCAATTTCTGGTTTGAAATCTTCTATCATAAATACCTCCTTAATTTTTGAAAAACATTGTTGGTAAATATCCATCGTGCACTGATACTCTTTTTTCTTTTAAAGTATCAAATTGTTTTTTATTTAAATTATCTTTATTTTCAAATGGACAATATGGATCTCTTTCTTCTAATGTCTCATTCCATAACATTCTTCTATCATAAACGCCACCCCTACATTTATCTTTTATTGGACAAGATTCACACTCATCTGGAATTGGTGCTTCTGCAAAGTATTCAAACTTAATTTTCGATAAAACGTCTTTTTGTTTTATATTATATTTATTTCGATAATCTTCAGTAATTAAATATGTTGACGGACAAATACTACCATCTGGTAAAATTCTAATACTATCTATTCCTGTATTTTCTTTTATATTTGCTTCTGGTGTATAAATATTTCCTAATAATACATCATTTAATGTTACAATTTTGTATTTTTCATTAATATATTCAAGTGTTTTAATCAATGTTTGATAACTTAAAATAAATTTTCTATTTATTTCTGCATTATCACTGACAGGACGATAAATATTTAATCTTAATAAAGCATCATATTTTTTAGCTATTTCGAAT
This sequence comes from uncultured Muribaculaceae bacterium, assembly GCA_964345145.1. Taxonomy (GTDB): domain Bacteria; phylum Bacillota_I; class Bacilli_A; order RF39; family UBA660; genus JAAZHN01. The sequence continues at coordinate 2,947 of CAYFQA010000097.1, forward strand.
AAACCATCAATATTTTCCTTTGTCATTGTATCTTCAAAACCAACAAACACTATAGTTGATATTTTTTTATCTTCTTTTAACATCTTTAAAGCATTAATAGCCCAATTATAAGCTTTAGGTTGCCCTCTAAAATAATTGTGTTTTTCCTCAATTGCAAAGTCTAAAGAAATATCCACCTCATCAATACAATTTTTATAAATATCATATAATTCAGGATCTTTACTTACTCTTTCATAAATATATCCATTAGATGTTAAGGCTCCACAGTCTCCAGCATTTAACTTTATACTTAAAGCATCATTTTGTGCATATATTTCTCCAT
>CAYFQA010000098.1:0-3226 GCA_964345145.1 uncultured Muribaculaceae bacterium
GTTCCATTAGCAAAGGCGTTGGAATGTGTTGATCAGATTGTGGACAAGACACTGAAAACTCAGATTCAGAACTTACGAAAGGATAATTGGAACAACAAGCAGATTGCAGGATATTTCAAACAAGCTCATCTCACCAATACTGCCATCTATTATTTTACCAACGACGATACTCCGATGGTAGCTGTTCGCAAGTCACTGGATGAAACGTTTGATAAAAAGCGTATTTCTTGTATCACAGATACTGGTATTCAGAAGATTCTCCTTAACTACCTTGAAGCAAAGGACGGAGACCCTAAAGTAGCATTCTCTCCAGAAGGGATTATGGATCTTAACCTCCACATTGCCGACTACAATGGTGGAAAGAAACATCAACCAATACTGAAGGTACGTGTGAGTGAACCAAAAGGCGAGAAATACAACATAGGAATAAGTGGAAACAATAGCAAGAAGTTTGTAGAGGCACAAAAAGGAACAAATCTGTATTTTGGTATCTATGAAAATGTGGAGGGTAATAGAATCTTCGAGACGATTCCTTTGAATATTGTAGTAGAGAGATTAAAACAAGGACTCAGTCCTGTCCCTGAAAGCACAGAAAGCGGAACACCATTGAAATTCTATCTGTCTCCAAATGATCTTGTCTATGTGCCAACAGAGGAAGAGAGAGGTAGGGAGAATTTGGTGCTGAACAGAGAACAGATTTATAAAATGGTATCTGCAACTGGTAAGAAGGCTTATTTTGTTAGACATGATATTGCTTCTGTTATTGTTGATAAAGTCGAACTACTTTCATCGAACAAGATGGGTCGAAGTTTTAAGGGTGAAATGATCAAGTCTATCTGTTGGAAACTCGAAGTCGATAGACTTGGCAATGTAATAAAGATAATAAAGTGAAGCATGATCAAGAAAACTCTTTATTTTGGTAATCCTGTATATCTCAGACTACGGAATGCCCAGATGTTGATTCAGATTCCTGACATCGTGAAGAACGACGCTTTGCCTCTTGAGTTCAAGAAGTTAGAAGAACGGACTATTCCCATTGAAGATATTGGCGTGGTAGTACTTGACCACAAACAAATCACCATCACACAAGGACTTATCGAAGCATTGCTCGATAACAATTGTGCCCTTATTTCATGCGACAGCAAAAGCATGCCTGTTGGATTGATGTTACCTCTTAGAGGGAATGCGACCCAGAGTGAACGATATCGAGAAAAAAACAATGCTTCAATTACTCTAAAGAAACAACTGTGGCAACAAACTATCCGATATAAGATACAGAATCAATCACGAGTCCTTGATAAGTATTCAGGCGGAAAGTTTCCATGCATGTCAATCTGGTCTAATGATGTGCGAAGTGGAGATCCCGAAAATCTCGAAGCTCGGGCAGCAGCCTTCTATTGGAAGAACCTGTTTCCCAAATACCCAAATTTCGTGCGGGATAGAGTAGGGGAACCTCCTAACAATTTGCTGAATTATGGCTATGCTATTCTTCGTGCTGTCATTGCAAGAGCATTGGTGAGTAGTGGACTGTTGCCAACAATGGGAATACATCATCATAACCGTTATAATGCCTACTGTCTGGCCGATGATATAATGGAACCATATCGTCCATACGTTGATGAGTGTGTTATTTTGATAATGCAAGAAATTGGTGATTGCTCAGAATTGACGAAAGACATCAAGGCAAAGTTGTTGCAGATACCTGTCATAGATGTTGTCATAGACGGAAAACGAAGTCCGTTGATGATTGCTGCCAGTCAGACCACTGCATCCCTGTATAAATGTTTTACAGGAGAATTGCGCCGCATCTCCTATCCCGAATATCCTAAAACATGAATTTACTGGAACGCCTGAGCGAATTTAGAATTATGTGGATATTGGTATTTTTCGACCTTCCGACAGAAACCAAGAAAGATCGGAAGGAAGCAGCAGCATTTCGGAAGCGTCTAATATCCGATGGGTTTACCATGTTCCAGTTTTCTATCTATGTACGTCATTGTGCCAGCAGCGAGAATGCAGATGTACACGTCAAGCGTGTCAAATCGTTTCTACCTCCTTTAGGAAAAGTCTGTATCCTAAATATTACTGATAAACAATTCGCAAATATTCAAATATACTCAAATTGTAAAGTCGAGATAGCAAGGGCAGCAGGACAACAGCTCGAATTGTTCTAAAAAATAGAAAAGATAAATTCATCTCTATTGCGTGAATCTATCTTCTCATAGCGATCCTTTTCTGTTTTCTAATTTCCTGCATAAACATCTGTATTGCAGCCGACTGTAAGGATTCGGTTGTACTTCATAGTACAAAGATACTAATTTTCAAGCAAATCACAACTTCAAGGAGAGCTAATGCTGCACCCAACAAGTTGTACTTCATAGTACAAAGATACTAATTTTCAAGCAAATCACAACGTACCAATCTTCGAGTATTTCAGTAATTCTGTTGTACTTCATAGTACAAAGATACTAATTTTCAAGCAAATCACAACGTGGTGGCGTGACAAACATCAATGCAACGAGTTGTACTTCATAGTACAAAGATACTAATTTTCAAGCAAATCACAACTTGTACTTCTTTCATAATTCAACTGTATTTGTTGTACTTCATAGTACAAAGATACTAATTTTCAAGCAAATCACAACAACTTCTCTTTTGCTTCTTTGAGTTCAGAAGTTGTACTTCATAGTACAAAGATACTAATTTTCAAGCAAATCACAACAACAACGGAGTGTTGTCCTTCTGTGAAAGTGTTGTACTTCATAGTACAAAGATACTAATTTTCAAGCAAATCACAACTTCTGTGACTTCGTCGAGTGCAGACTTGAAGTTGTACTTCATAGTACAAAGATACTAATTTTCAAGCAAATCACAACTGACTACGTGTTTAACAATAACATGAATGTGTTGTACTTCATAGTACAAAGATACTAATTTTCAAGCAAATCACAACACCATCTACCTTTGTACTTTTTATCACGATGTTGTACTTCATAGTACAAAGATACTAATTTTCAAGCAAATCACAACACTTACTCCCGTCTGCTACCTTGATTTCGGGTTGTACTTCATAGTACAAAGATACTAATTTTCAAGCAAATCACAACGAGCAGGATTCTGACCCGTTCACGGATTGAGTTGTACTTCATAGTACAAAGATACTAATTTTCAAGCAAATCACAACTGAAAAGTTCCCGCACTCCACATGTCATTGTTGTACTTCATA
>CAYFQA010000099.1:0-3216 GCA_964345145.1 uncultured Muribaculaceae bacterium
CAACTGAATCACAACTGAATCACAACAACTTTACTCCATCTAACTTTACAAACTTTCTCACTTTCCTCTAATCCTTACATAAGCATAAGCTAAAGCTAACAAAAACAAAAAAGATAAGCCATTACCCACTGGTATAACTTGGTTGTTGCTATTGTTTGATGTAGGCCCTGGATCTACCAATACCCTATCATCATCATCTCCAAACAAACCAAAAGTAGGTACCCCCATTATTCCATTGTTGTAAACTTCGTTAGCACTTCCTATACCTCCATATGACGCACCACCTTTTGCAACACCGTGTAATCTATCCTGTCCAAAGGCTACAATATGGATGGTTTGATTTGAGTAAGTGCCGCCAAGTTGAGAACTGCTTGCTCTTTCTTGCAGATGTTTTCCTGTGCCAAATCTGTTTGGATTAATGCTGTAATTATCACTTAACAATTTATCCTCAAATTCAACTAAATTATCTTTATCTAATGAATAATCTAACTCATTTGTTGGTCTATTTGATTTTTTATAAAGATTGCCTCGCCCTTCATTGAATGGTACGATTTGTGTTTTTGTGTTCTGTTCTTCAATAAGCTTATGGATTGCGTCATTTATCAAAGGTTTGCTACCCACCACACCATATTGATTTAACAATAGAAAGCAACCACCCATCAAAATTACAAGAGTTAATAAAAGCACTGATAATAATTTATATTTTATTTTCATTATTTCGCCCTCCTTACTTAACTATTATTTTTACACTTTCTCTAATATCTCCTGCCTCCATATCGAGGATGTAAATACCGCTCTTTAGATTGACATTGTAATAACTCATCGAAGGTTTGGCTTTTTTATAGAGTAATTGTCTTCCCGATATGTCAAATAAACGCACATCAGCCGTGCGGCTTGTTAGGTTATTGATAACAAGTTGATTATTATTCAGTAGGTAACCATCTAAACCATTCAGTTTATCTGCAGTGATTTCACCATTGGTCAAAATGAAACGTTTTGAACGATAACCTGCGTGTGTAGCTTTGAACTTATAGGTAGTTATGTTTTCATCTAAGGCTATCGCTTTGCGGGTCACCAAATCAATTAGATGCAAATCATCGTAGTCGTCTAAATTGTTCTTTTCGATAGTCAAGGTGTAGTCTGTATCTTTGTTGGGATATATACTGATTACCTGTCCATCTAAATTATCGGTCGTATTTACTTGCAATGGTCCTGATTTTGACTCACTGTAGATAAATGCTGTGGGAGTACCGTAATATTTTCGTCCATCCCAGCCATTATCAAAGTTATCGCTCGTGCCCTCTTGGCTGAATAACCACACACGGTCAAGTGTGCTCTCGCTACTCATCGTAACTGTTAGATAGGATAGTGGTTCGCTTTGTGATAACTGTGGTTTGGTGTTTTCTACAATACCGACATCATTGTATTTCAAAGTTACATAGGCTGATGGAGCACCGTATATCATCTCTTCATCTGTAAATTTCAACAAGAAACCTTGCATCGATGGAATTTGATTACCCCAAACCTCTCCACTTACTTGCTGAGGTATAGCGATGTAGGATCCTGCATTAATCTCCTGATCTGAATTAACAATGCTACCATTATTTCCCCAGTCTTGGAAACTTCCCGTACGGTATAGATAGACCACTCGCTCAACTTTTCCCTCTTCATCAAACTCTATACCCTGCTTCACATCAATTGCGGCAGTGTAGGAGTTTGCAAATATATTTTGACCTAAACCATAATGCTGGTTGATACCGGGCTCTACACCAGTAGGTGGTGCTACATATGGAGCATTGCGTGTCAATTCTAATGTTCTATCTCCAAAGTTCATCTTTCCTTTAATTGTATAGGTAGTAGGTGCATCTTGTGTTATTTGATACCCTTTGAAAGCGTACAATGGCTCGTATGTATCTAAGTATCTCCATTTAGCATAGAAAGTGTTGCTTAAGCTTTCATCAGCTCCCGCAAACTTGTCGTTACGCTCTTCGCTATACTCTTGTATCCACGATTTATCAAATGCACTTGTAGCACTACTTACCCTTTCTACTGGTATTCCAAATTGTTGCCAAGTGTGAGTGGATCGCAACTCGGCATTGGGTGTGGGTGTTCCTGTTATGGCATCTATCCACTCATCACCACTTGTTTCGGGTATTTTTTCACCTTGTGCATACAATTGAACTGTTCCGTACACATCGTTATCGCCTGTTCCTAAAGCAATGAAGCTTCCATTTGCATTATCTTTTTCTGCTTGTATAATTATCTTTGATACATCTTCTGTATTGCTTGAACCTATCACATCGCCTGTAATGGTTATTGATGCTGCATGTGGCACAATAAGGGCTTTTTTAGTATCATTAATTAGGCTTCCTACTATTTTCGGACTCCCCGAGGGCAAGTGCAAATCTCTCTGTGCCGAATTTCTTGAGTTGTTTTCATAGCTTGCAAACTCTACCGTTTGTCCCTGTAATGGTACTCCTACAGTCCAGTTACCGGCTTGATCCCACTCGCTACTTGAACTTCCTACCCAATAGTTTGGTTTGAAGTCGGTTGTGCTGAGGTAAAGTGTCGATTTTCCGCAGGACTGTTGTTCCATCTGATCGCATACCTCTTGTTGGATTATTAGCGTGCCTATATAGTTCGGTTCAGGTTCAAAGATATAGGAGCCATCTTCCTCCATTGTTATTTTTCCAATACCTTCTAATTCTTTCTCTATGCCTAATTCTAAATCTCTACTTATAGAATCATTCAAAAGAGGATAAACTACTGTTGCTGCTGATAAACTTAGTTCGCCTCTGTCAGCGGCATCATCGTTTAGCAACACATTGCCTGTCATCTTAACTCCTTTCAATGCTGCATTGGTATCGTCATTAGCTGTGATATACATTTTTCCTTTGTAACCTTTGACAAAGATGTTTAATGCTGCATCGGAACAAGCTGTGCTTGTTGGCGCCTGCACAATGTCGCATACCGTGTAAATGATTGGAGAAACTTCGCCTCCAAAGTCTTCTTTCGGAGTAAACAGATAATTTCCCTCTTTATCTACTTGAATTGTTCCTACATATTGCTTTCTGGACTCATTATATACCTCTGTTGGAGCAGATAGACCTGTTTCAGGCACTTCCGTTATTTTGGTTTCATCATTTGGTGCTTGAACCTTTATCTGTGTAAGTTTTATCGGATGCCCATCTGGATCGATATCATTGTTGAGTAGAT
>CAYFQA010000100.1:0-2869 GCA_964345145.1 uncultured Muribaculaceae bacterium
CTAGCATCATTGTACCCTGCAAGTTCAAGAACTGCTCTTGCAGCACCCCCTGCTATAATACCAGCACCTTCTTTTGAAGGTTTAACTAAAACTTGAGCTGCTCCAAATCTACCTAGGTATTCATGTGGAACTGTAGTTCCAACAATAGGAACTTCAATCAAATTATTTTTAGCATCTTGAATAGCTTTTTTTATTGCTTCTGGTACTTCTGCTGCTTTTCCTGATCCAACACCAACCTTACCATTTTCATTTCCAACAACTACAACCGCTGAAAATCTAAATGTTTTACCACCTTTAGCAACTGTTGTTACTCTATTAATATCAACAACTTTTTCTTTGTATTCTGGTTCTTTTCTTTCTTCTTCCATTATTTTCTACCTTTCCTAAAATTCTAATCCTGCTTCTCTAGCAGCTTCAGCTATTTCTTTAACAACACCGTGATAAATAAATCCACCTCTATCAAACACAACTTTAGTAATTTTTTTAGCTTTAGCACGTTCTGCTATTAGTTTTCCAATAGCTTTTCCTGCTTCTTTGTTTTTTCCTTTAACTTTAATTTCTTTATCTAATGTTGATACAAAAACTAAAGTTTCAGCTTTTTCATCATCAATTATTTGTATTGTTAAATTACGATTAGATTTAGACACAGCCAATCTCGGAACATCTGCAGTTCCATGAATTTTAGTTCTAGCTCTTTTATGTCTACGATCTCTATTTGTTTTTCTGTTAATTTTAGAAATCATCTTATTCTCCTCTCTTATAGGCGATTATTTTCCAGCCTTACCTTCTTTTCTTCTTATTTGTTCATCCTCATATTTAATGCCTTTACCATGATAAACTTCTGGTTCTTTAAGTTTTCTTATATTAGCAGCTACTTCTCCTACTAATTGTTTATCAATCCCTTTAACAATAATTTCTGTATTGCTAGGAACATCAACCTGAATTCCTGTCGGTACTTTAAATAGCACAGGATGAGAAAATCCTAAAGTGAAATTAATATCATTACCTTGTTTGTTTGCTCTATAACCAACACCATTAATTTCTAACTTTTTTTCATAACCTTCTGTTACACCTATTACCATATTGTTTATTAAACTTCTAGTTAAGCCTTCTAAATGATTCGTCTTTTTTCCTTCTTTAACTAAAATTTCACCATTTTTAATTTCAACTACAATATCTTTATGGATAGTTCTTGTTAAAACACCTTTAGGTCCTTTCACATTTATAGTTTTATCTTCAATTTTAATTTCTACAGCTTCTGGTATAACTATAGGTTTTTTTCCAATTCTTGACATATCTTCCTCCTAATTACCAAATATAGGCTAATACTTCGCCACCTACATTAAGTTCTCTAGCTTTTTTATCTGTAAGAATACCTTTTGATGTTGAAATTAAAGCAACACCTAAGCCATTTAGAACTTGTGGTAATTCATCTTTATTAGCATAAATTCTTAATCCAGGTTTACTTATTCTTCTTAAACCTTCTATTACTCTATTACCATTCTCATCATATTTTAAAGTGATTCTTAAAGTAGGTTGTACTTTATCTTTTAAAATATCAATTGATCTAATAAATCCTTCTTCTAAAAGAACATTAGCTATTGCTTCTTTCATCTTTGATGAAGGAATATCAACAGTAGTAAATTTTTCTTTATTATCTTTTCTAATTCTTGTTAGCATATCTTCTATTGGTTCTGTCATTTTGCCCTCCTTATTTTTCTATTTAGTTTATTTTACTTACCAACTTGCTTTTTTAACACCAGGAATTTCACCTTTATGTGCTAATTCTCTAAAACATATACGACAAACGCCATATTTTCTTATATATGAACGTGGTCTTCCACAAATTTTACATCTATTATATTCTTGTGTTTTATATTTTCTTGGTTTAGTTTGTTTTACTTTTAAAGACTTTTTAGCCATAATTCCTCCTTTTCTACACTCTAAACGGCATGCCTAGAAGTGATAATAGTTCTTTAGCTTCTTCATCAGTTTTTGCTGTGGTTATAAAGCTTACATCCATCCCTCTTACTTTATCTATTTTATCATAGTCAATTTCTGGGAAAATTAATTGTTCTTTAATCCCTAAATTATAGTTTCCTTTACCATCAAAAGATTTCGCTGAAACTCCTCTAAAATCTCTAGTTCTAGGTAATGCAACATTAAACAATTTATAAACAAAAGCATACATTTTTTCTCCTCTTAATGTTACCTTGCAACCTAATTGTGCTCCTTCTCTAATTTTGAAGTTTGCTACAGATTTTTTAGCATGAGTAATTGTTGGTTTTTGGCCTGTAATTTCTGTTAAATCTTCCATCGCTCTTTCTAAAGCCTTAGGATTTTCTTTTAAATCTCCTAAACCAATATTAATAACAATTTTATCTAGTTTTGGAACTTGCATAACAGATTTATATTTAAACTTCTTCATAAGTTCTGGTACTATTTCTTCTCTATACTGTTTTAATAGTATTTCCATTCTTAAACTCCTTTTTATTTAATCTTAGCTTCGCATTTTTTACATATACGAATTTTTTCACCTTTAATAATTTCATATCCTACTCTTGTTGATGCATTACATTTAGGACAAACTAAAGCTACTTTTGAAATATTTATAGGCATCTCTATTGATACTATTCCACCTTTTTCTCCTTGTTGTCTAGGTTTTATAGATTTCTTTTTAACATTTATGCCTCTTGCTACAACTTTTTTATCTTTAGGAACAGTTTGTAAAACTTCTCCAGTTTTACCTTTATCATTTCCTGATAAAACTTTTATAGTATCTCCTTTTTTTATTTTCATGATTATCTCCTTAAATCCTTTTTATACTTTCTTTATAATACTTCTGTAGCCAGTTATATTATTTTCATAT
>CAYFQA010000100.1:2879-3204 GCA_964345145.1 uncultured Muribaculaceae bacterium
AATTACTGCTGCATTTTCATCAAATCTTAAATACGATCCATCAGCTCTTCTAATAGGTTGTTTTGTTCTCACAATAACAGCTTTAACAATATCACCTTTTTTTACAACTCCACCCGGAATTACAGATTTTACTGATGCAACAATTACATCCCCTACACCTGCTGATCTTCTATATGAACCGCCTAAAGGAGTTATACATAATAATTCTTTTGCTCCTGTATTATCAGCTACTTTTACCTTGCTTTCTTTTTGTATCATAAACTCCTCCTATTCTTTTATTTCAGCTCTTTTAGTAATTTCTAAAAGTCTCCATCTTTTTTCTTTT
>CAYFQA010000101.1:0-3115 GCA_964345145.1 uncultured Muribaculaceae bacterium
ATTGACCAGATCCTGTTAACCAAACTTTTTGATTAAATAGATCTTTAGAAAAATCTACTTTTCCATCTTTTAAAGGAATTTCATCAAAATCAAAAGTAGTCACTTTAAACATTTGATTAGAACCTTCACAGTCTACAGATGTAAAAAGAGGTGTATGAATATATAAATAACCATTACTTTGAAAATATTCATGAATTGCCATCGCTGCAACACTTCTAATTTTATTTATTGCTTGAAAAGTATTTGTCCTTGGTCTTAAATGAGCAATTTCCCTTAAAAACTCTAAAGTATGTCTTTTGGGTTGTAACGGATAATCTTCTGGACAATCACCTAACAAGACAAAATGATTTAGTTTCATTTCAATATCTTGATTAGATCCACTAGAAGAAATTATTTTCCCATTTACTTCAATTGCTGAACCAATTTTTAATTTACTTATTTCATCATAATTTTTATTTTCAACATCATAAACTACTTGTAATCTTTTAAAACAAGTACCATCTGTAAAATCAATAAAACCAAAATCTTTTTGTTTACGATGATTTCTAACCCATCCACTCAAACTAACTTCTTTATCTAAATATTTATCTTTATCATTAAATATATCTTTAACATCTAAACTCATTATGTCCTCCTATAATAATTTACTTATTAACATTAATATAACACCTATTAACATACCAATATATAAGTTATTTTTCTTCTCTTTTGCTTTGATTTTTCCATATAATTCAAATATAAGTATATAAACAATTATTCCTAATGTTATACCAAGCAACAATCCCATTACTATATTATTTAAATTACCAAATAAACCAATTATTATCCCACCTAATGTTGTTGAAATAATCAATCCAAATAACAGTAATAAAACACTTAATTTATTTGCTCGTTTATTTTCAAATAACATTCCTAAATTTATTCCAAATGGTATATTATGAATACCAATCGCTATCGCGAACATTAACCCACTTTTATAATCAGCAAGGCCTAATCCATACAATGCCATTCCATGAATTATATTATGTAATATTAATGATATTGAAGTCATAATTCCAACATGAAATAAATGGTTATCTGGAGTTACTTTTTCTTCTTCGTGATTATGATGAGGTATAAATATATCTAATACTCTTAAAATAATCATACCAAATATAATTGAACTAATTAATAATATTAAACTTATTAAATGATTATCAAAATAAGTGTTAAACCTATGAATAGCTTCAGTATTTAATTCTAAAACTGCAATTAATAATAAAACTGTAAAAGCCATTCCTAATGTTATATCTTTTAACCAACTCTGTTTCTTTAACATAATTGATATTATAAATCCAATTATAAAAAAAGAACTCGCTATTAAAGTTAACATTAAACTAGATATATCCATACTAATCAACTCCATTTAAATTATAACACGGATAATTACAGGTGTAAATTAATAGAATTATATAAAAAAAGATAAAGTTTTAACTTTATCTTTTTGTTTTTATTGTGGATTTGTATATTCCATTTTATAACATTTAGATCCATCTAATGTGTAACCTGTTGAACATCTATATGTTAATGCTTTACTATCTGTTTTTTCACACTTTGTAGTTTTTGGATTTAAATCAAATCCAGTACTACATAATGGAGTTAGATTAGCAGATAATTTATAACACTTACCTTTATGGTAGACATTTGTTGATGTTGGACATGTTGGCTCTTGAGGAATTAATTTATAACAACTACACCATTGATTTTCATTTGGCGTACAATCATATCCTTCATATGTTCTATCACATTTAGCTAAGTAATAATCATTTGGATCAATACAATGTTCTGTTCCTTTATAAGTGAATTTCATTCCTGGACACGTTCCGGCTTGTTGATATTTTCTAACACACTTTCCCATACCTGGTGAATAAATATATATATAATACTTACCATTACGACCAGTACAGTACACACCAGGTGTTTTTTGTCGAATCGGCAGATGTTGAACGGCATTTATCATGAGAAGTTAAATATCCCTCTGGACATAATTTTGGAGTTTATGAAGTTTCACTATAACATGCTTTACCAATTTATGTATAACGAGAAGGACAATCAGCATAACGTGGATCAGCACTTATGTGTCTTACACATTTACCATCTTTTAATTCATAATCCTCTTCACATGCTGTTGCATTAACAATTATTTTCTTTTCACATTTTTCATTTGCTAAAGTATATCCATTTGGACATTTTTTAGATCCAGTAGGTGATTTTGTTTCAGTAGATGATTTTGCTTCGGCATTTTTTTCCCATTTTGCTCTAACAATTATATTTTCTTTAACTTCTAATTCAGGATCAAAATCTTTATCATCAATTGTCCAACCTTTAAAAACATAGCCTTCTTTTGTAGGATCTTCTGGTAATATTACTTTTTCTCATTTCTTTATATTGACTGCTTCAACTGTACTTCCTCCATTAGTATCAAATGTTATTTTAAATTCTTTTTTTGTGCAGCCAACAAAAATGAATATTGCAGCTAAAATAACAATTAAAAACCTCTTTTTAACTTTAAAAATGAGGTTTAAATATTAACATAATATTTTTGTTAATTCGTGTCTAATTTCTTCTTTAGTAAATGGTTTTGATATATAACTTATAAAACCTAACTCAATATATTTTTCTTTTGCACCAGAGACTGCATCTGCTGTTAAAGCAATAACTGGGATATTAAATCCTTCTATTTTATTTAATTCTACTAAACATTCTTCTCCATTCATACCTGGCATCATAATATCCATAAGTATTACATCATACTTATAACCAGACTTAACTCTAGCAATACATTCTTCTCCACTCATCACTTCATCTAATTCTAATTCAAAATCTTTTAACGCTACTTTTGCTACTTTAATATTTAAAGCATAATCATCTCCTATTAATATTTTTTGACCTTTTAAATTTAATTCTTGTTCTTTTTTCTTTTGCATTATTTCAGCTGTTGAAAGTAATTGTGTATCAGTAAGTGGCTTTGATTGCATTGCAATCCTTTGGGGTATTTGAACCATAAATATAGATCCTACTCCATATTGACTTCTAACATTTATCTTTCCACCCATTAAATCTACAAGTTTCTTTG
>CAYFQA010000102.1:0-3009 GCA_964345145.1 uncultured Muribaculaceae bacterium
ATAGCTTAAGAAAATCTCGACCTAACTCTGAGAGAAAAAATCCTTCAAAAGCTTGAAGGTGCAAATCAACTAGCTGCGAAATACTATCACTTTCCACAATACGGATATTCAACATTTTACTTTTCAATTATTTCTACAACTTTTTTCAAATTAGTTTTTCTTGAAAAATTATCAAGAGCGTATAAAAATCCATTACGACCTTTCTCCAACAAGTCGGCCTCAGTCCATTTAGCAACTTCTCTCATTGAGTATATTAGCTTCAACTCATTTTCAGGCTCTATAACTATACCTGCATTGGCCTTTATAATAGCTCTTGCTGTATCACTATCTAAATCTAAACTTCCAATTATCGGCTTTGACGAAAACATATAAGCTGGTAATTTTGAAGGAATCGAGCTCATTGCACCACCTGTTTTTACAGGTAATAACATAACATCAGCCAGTGATTGAATTTCAGGTACTTTGCCTTCTGGCACTGGAACAAATTTGATTTTATCTGTACTATTTAGATTAGCAGCCAACTCTTTACATGCTTCTGTTCGAGAACCACTACCTGCTACAATAAGCTGAGAATTATCAATATCAGCTTTGACAAACGCCTTTATTAAAAACTCTACTCCTGCAACAGGTCCATTATTACCCAAATACATAAATGTAAATGGACTATTATTATCTTTTGATTGGAGCTCATTCCTCTCAAATTCAATAAAAGCCTCTTCATTTTGCCAATTATTTACGACTACGAATTTTTCTGCCGACACTCTCCTTGTTGTAGTCAATTGCTTCATCATATTATCTGAAATACATAATACCTTATTACTATTTCGTAAAATATACTTATCAATTGGCAATAGAAGATGATAAAAAAAGTTTTTACCTATTGGAATTTTATTAGTAATCGACTCAGGATAAATATCTTGCACATGGGTTATAGTTATTATGTTGTAACGCTTAGCAGCTTTTACAATAAGATATTGTGATAAAAGAGGCCATGCATTTAAATATATTCTATCAATTGTTTTATGATGTTCTTCAATATATTTAACACAGTGTTTGCCAAAGCTGTAACTTTCACGCATTCTGCCTAATAATTTAGATTTGGGACAGGTGTATGATTTCGTTATAATATGTTCGAAAGGATAAACTAAGTCATTCTTTTCAAACTTAAAATTATAAGGACGAGTTGACTTAGGTGATAATACTACAACTGAGTTGTTTTTTGATAGCTCAGTTGCAATATCCAATGATAACTGAGCAGACACAATTGGCTCTGGTGGAAAGACAGCTGATATTATTAATATATTTGATTTTATGTTCATAAACAATTTATATGTTATGCATCAATTTAAAATTTACAATGAGATTTACAATTTACAAACTTAATCATAATTCATCTAGAGAGCAAAAGAAAATCACAAACAAACAAATAACTATAGCCCTCAATTTACATCATATTTCTGTTTGATTATCCAGATACCACTCATACATTTTTTTCACACCTTGCCCAATCTCCACCGTGTGCTTCCAGCCAAGATTATTGAGTTTTGACACATCCGTTAGTTTACGCATAGTGCCATCAGGCATAGTAGTGTCAAAATGGATATCGCCTGTGTAGCCCACTTCTTGTTTTATTAAGTCTGTTAGTTGAGCTATACTAATATCTTTACCTGTTCCTATATTTATATGGCAATTGCGAATTTCTGCCGTGTTGTCTTTCAAGTCATCAAAATCTACCTTCTGCATAATATATACGCAAGCATCAGCCATATCCTCACTCCATAAGAACTCACGCATTGGGCGTCCTGTTCCCCACAAGCTAAGAGCATTTGCAGTGATACCATATTTATTCAATACATTCAACTTCTCACTCTCACTACTACTACCATCAACTTCCTCTATCGCACGCTTATTCAAATCTTCATTTATACCTGCCCAATCTCCATTCATTAACAATTTTGCCAAATGCATTTTCCTTATAATAGCAGGCATCACATGACTCTTTTCTAAATCAAAATTATCATTTGGACCATAAAGATTGGTAGGCATCACTGCAATAAAGTTTGTGCCATATTGAAGATTAAAACTCTCGCACATCTTCAAACCTGCAATTTTTGCAATGGCATACGGTTCGTTTGTGTAGTCAAGAGGTGAAGTCAGCAAAGCATGCTCTTTCATCGGTTGCCCGGCATCTCTCGGATAGATGCAGGTACTGCCCAAAAAAAGAAGTTTCTTCACGCCACTTCGCCAGCTCTCGCTTATCACATTGTTTTGGATTTGTAGATTGCGGTAAATAAAATCTGCCCTATATTTGTTGTTTGCCACAATCCCTCCCACATGTGCCGCCGCAAGAATAACATATTCCGGTTTCTCATTTTCAAAAAAACCTGCAACCGCAGCACTGTCCATCAAATCCAGTTCGGCATGGTTTGCACCCACCAAATTGGTATAACCTTTCGATTTCAGGTTGTTCCATATAGCAGAACCTACCAAGCCCCTATGGCCGGCAACATATATTTTAGAATTCTTATCCATTCAGTTGTTCATCCAGTTCACCTTTCAATTTCAATTTTCTCACAAATCGCATATCATGCTTCACCATCAGTTGCACAAGCTCTTCAAAAGAGGTCTTGGTGGGATTCCATCCCAGCAAAGTTTTCGCCTTAGTGGGATCGCCAAGCAATAAATCCACTTCAGCCGGACGAAAATATTTAGGATCAACCTCCACAATCACTTTCCCTGTTTCCACATCAATTCCCTTTTCATCAACACCTTCGCCTTCCCATCTCAATGTAATTCCTGCTTCGGCAAATGCAATGGTGCAAAACTCACGCACCGAGTGCATCTCTCCCGTAGCAATCACAAAGTCTTCGGGTTCAGGGTGCTGTAATATCATCCACATACATTCCACATAATCCTTTGCATAACCCCAGTCGCGTTTCGCATTCAAATTGCCCAGATAAAGTTTATCTTGCATCCCTTGCGCAATACGCGCCGCCGCAATCGTGATTT
>CAYFQA010000103.1:0-2994 GCA_964345145.1 uncultured Muribaculaceae bacterium
AAATCATATTTTTTATATAATGAAATTGCATTTATATTATCAACAGAAACTTCTAGTGTAATATCTTTATTTTTAGCAATTATACTTTCTAATAATTTACTACCTATTTTTAAATTACGACTATTTGGTTCAACAACAATATTGATTAAATCTATTGTATCAAGTAATTCTATAATATGAACATATCCTAAAACAATATTATCTTTTTCATAAACATAGATTTGATCAAAATTACTAGCCATTATTTTTTTATAATTAAATAATTTAGTATAATTTTCATTAATTAATAAGCCAAGTTCATTTATCTTTTTTTCATCTTCTAATTTGGCTTCTCTAATCATTAGTCAACCTCTACACCTTTAACATAAATTGGATTTACATTATGAGGATTAACTGCGGGTTTTTCTTTTAAATGTTTATAAACATTATCTAAGTTTACTAAAAGATTATCTTTTAATAACATTCTTTCCAAGTGCTTTTCTTGAATATATTTATCAAACTCTTCAAAACGAAGATAAGAATAATCGTGCATTATTTCATCTAAATTATTATACATAGCAAAATAATAACCCTTTGTATCAGCAACCGCAATTAATTTTCCACTACCAACATTATTGCTAACTGCATACATTGTTAATGTAGAAATTGGCTTAATTGGAACATTTAATGAATAAGCAATTGTTTTAGCAATTGTTACTCCTATTCTTACTCCAGTAAAACTGCCTGGACCAACACATACAAAAACTTCATTAACATCTTTAATAGTTATTTCTGCTGATGTTAATAATTTATAGATTGTTGGCATTGCATAAGTACAGTGATCTTGAGCAGCTGAAACACTTTCATATTTAAAGGGCTTACCATCTTTAAACAATACCATCAATACCTTATCACTATGTGTATCAATAAATAAAGTATTCATATTTCACCTACCTATAATACAGAAGAACAAATATCTTCATAAATCTTTCCATTAGGAGTAAATACTAATATACGAGTATTTTCATCTTTAACAATTATTCTTACATCTAATCTTTCTTTTGGTAATCTTTCTTTAATTAATTCTGACCATTCAATAATTGTTACCCCACCTTTATTAAAGTATTCCTCTAAACCAATATCACTAGAATCTTCTTCTAATCTATAGACATCCATATGATATAAAGGTAACTCTCCTAAAGGATATTCTTTAACTAAATTAAAAGTTGGAGAAGTAATAACTTCTGTTATCCCTAATGAAGAAGCAAAACCTTTAACAAAAACTGTTTTACCACTACCTAATTCACCATCTAAACATATAACCATATTTGGAAATTTTTCAGATTCTATATTTTCTGCTATATTCATTGTTTCTTTTTCACTTCTTGAAGTAACTTTAAAATTCATACTATCACCTAAAATTATTATATGAAAATAATCAACATTAAGCAAATAGATATTGTCAAGTAGACAAATAAAAAGTATAAACATAAAATTTATACTATTATTACAATACCATTTTTACCAGCATCGGTTAGTCTTGCATTGATGAATGTTTGAGCTGGTGAGTCTTTAACATAGATCGTTATACCTGATGTTATATTTTGAAACATATTATAATATGTTGTCACTTGAGCAAATGTTGCGTTCGAAAAATTTAACGTTGTCAAACTCGTACAAGCAGCAAACATAGATGACATATCCGTAACAAGACTAGTATTAAAAGAACTTAAATTTAAATTGGTTAGATTGTTACAATTTTTAAATAAATTTCGCATTTTTGTTACTTGATTTGTATTCAATAAATTTAAATTATTTATTTGAGTTAATTTTGTAAACCCGTGAAATAAATATGAACTATTTTGATTAGCATATATTATTTTATTACTTTGAATATGTAAATGATAAGTATTCGCACCCAAACCATCATCAATAATGTATGCCATTATACTTTCATCTTGTAAATCAGATATATTCCATGATGTTACTCCTCCGGGAATATTAATTGTATTACCAAATGTTATTTGAGTAATATTTCCTGATTGTCCCCAAAATAATTCAGTTGAATTCCATTCTTGTCTTTTAACTATTGATGAAAATAATTGAGTATTTAAATTAGTGGTAAATTCTTCACCTACACTTGGCATTCCATTATAAGTTATTGTAAATATATATGTGTATGTTGTATTTACTGGTATATCAATTAATTCTGTAATTATTTGTGAATTATTAGGTACTTGAATTGATGTATATCCACTACAAGATGCTCCACTAGATGAACATCTATAACTATAGGTTAATTTTGTTTGATCGATAAATGTATTTGTTAAATTATCAAAACTTAAATAATATTTTTTATTTACTGAAGAAATATTTCTTAATACTAATGTTTTAGTTACAGATGTTTGATTACTATCTATTAATATATCTGATCCATTAACATAATTTACTTCAATTCCTTTATTACTAAATGTTGTTGTATTAGTTGTTGGTATACCTGTTATATTTGGAACATAAAAAGCATATGATAAACCGATACCTATCATTAATATTAAAAATAAACCAATTGTTAAATATATTACTTTTTTATTCATATATTAATTTTTCTTTTAAATAATGTTTAAATATAAGTAAAAATTATATTTAAACATAAAAAAATATTGGCAACTACCTACTTTCACCTTACGGCTATCATCGGCGTGTTAGTGCTTAACTACTCTGTTCGGTATGGGAAGAGGTGTATCCACTAAGCTATCGTCACCAATAAAGGATTTTGTCCTTTAAAAACAAGATAATGCATCATTCACCAAATAAATGGGATTAAATCCTCGAACTATTAGTACTGGTCAACTCAAAATATCGCTATTCTTCCATCTCCAGCCTATCAACCTTGTAGTCTGCAAGGGTTCTTACTATATAAAATATGGGAAAAATCATCTTGGAAGAGGCTTCCCGCTTATATGCTTTCAGCGGTTATCCTTTCCATACATAGCTACTCTGCACTGCAACTGGCGT
>CAYFQA010000104.1:0-2974 GCA_964345145.1 uncultured Muribaculaceae bacterium
CATTTTGCTTAATAATACCACGTTTAATATAATCTTCAATTATATCTCTTTTATAATAATTATATGTTTCTTCTTTTTTAAAATAGTTATCTTGATATTCAGTGCTCATTTTTGTAACATTACTTAAATCATAATGAAGACAGTTATAACTATATTTAACATAATAACCAAATTCACCATAATTAGCAGATGTATAAACTCCTATTTGTTGTAACTTTTTATTCATATCTTCTTCTTTAATAAAACTCATTTCATAATAAGGTATATTATGAATTATCGATCCTGTATGAAATTGATGTTCATTATCAAAATCAATTCCTGTTCTAGCTACATTAGTTGCATCAAAATATATTATTAAATCTAAAATACTTATTTCTTCTTTTAATACTATTTTATTATCTATTATTTCATATTTAATTTCTTTTAAATCATTATTATATAAATATAATTCAGGGATAAAATTAATTGAAGAAAACTTAAACTCTTTTACTAAAAAATCTTCTGTTACATTTATTTTCGTTCTCGTATAACCAGGATTTCGATTAAGTACTTCATGTCTTTTCACTAAAATTTTATTATTTAAATCTTTATAAGGACGATTTACATAGCTTTGTTCACAAGGATAATAACCTGAATTTGTTTTTATTTCTTCAGTATAATAATATGTTGTTATTACCTCTTCTTTAATTAAATCATTTAATTCTATTTTTTCTTTTACGTTACTTAAATATGGTTTATAGTCTGTATAATATACTTGAGCATTAATTTTAATTGGAATTAATAATAAGATTAAAATTATATATTTTTTCATAACCCTCCTTTCAACCTATATCTACACACCAATTAAAATATTTCCTTTTTTCAAAAAAATAAAAAGTCTTTTTAAGACTTTTTATTTTTCTTGAATAACTGCAATAACCATTGGATTACATTCGGTTTCTGCATATAAATATTTAGATAAATGCTCTCTAATCTCTTGTTTGACTTTATTATAATCTATATAATTATTAACTATATTATCTTGAATTATTTCTAAACTTATTTTTTTAATTTCTTCAATCATCTCTTGAGAATCTTTAACATATATAAATCCTCTTGTTATAACTTCTGGTCCATATAAAACTTTCTTACCTTTTTTAGCTAAAGTTGCACTTATTAAAACAATTCCATTTTCACTTAATATTTCTCTATCTTTAACAACAAGATCTCCAACATCTCCATGATTTAAGCCATCAATTAAGACATCTTCTACTTTTATACTTTCAAATTCATTTTGTAACTCTCCATCAATTATCGTTACAACATCTCCATTTTGTTTTAATAATATATTTTCTTTTGGCATTCCTAGCGAATATGCTAAATCTGCATTTTCAACTTGATGACGATACTCTCCTTTAACAGGCATATAATATTTTGGATTAATTAATCTTAACATTAACATTAAATCTTCACTTGATGCATGATGTAATATATCTTTATCTTTAGGAATGGTAATTGAATTAGCGCCTTTCATTGCTACTTCATCCATTAATTTAACTAAAGTTTTTTCATTTGAATCATAAGTAGGTGTAGCAAATATTATTGTATCTGTATCTTTAAATTCAATATATTTATCATTACCTCTTACTATTTTAGAAATAGATTGATATGGAGCTTCTTTATCATCACAGATTAATAAAACAGAATTATTATCTTTAACATTTGATAAATCCCCAATTAAACCATCGCTTACTTTTAAATAACCTTCTTCTAAAGCCATATTAACAATCTTTTGTAATTTTTGACCCATTATTACTACTTTACGATGTGAATTTTGTAACGAATTGAATAATTCTTGAACAGTATATAAATGTGATGGTAATAAAGTAATCAATATTCTTCCTTCATTACGATTTATTGTATCTTGAAAAAATGAAGTCAAATGATGATTAGGTGATGAAAATCCTTTTTTCTCTGAAAAAACTGATTCTGACATCATTAATAAAACTCCTAATTTACCAACATAGGCTATTTTACCTAAATCAACCCCATATGGTTCCTTCATCGATGGATCAATAATAAAATCTCCAGTATATACAATTGCACCATCTTTAGTATTTAATACATACATAACTGAATCCGGTGTCGAATGACTAACACTGATTGGAAAAATACTTATGTCTCCAAAATCAATTTTACGATGTGGTTGAATTTCAATAATATTTTTTTCAGAAACACCTTCCATTTTTAAAATATTTGCACTATATCTGGTTACATATACTTTTAAATCTGGTAGTTCTTTTAATATATCTTTAGTTGCTCCCATATTTTCAGGATGACTGTGACTTATAAACAATCCTTTTATTTTATCTTTATTCTTAACTAAATAAGAATAATCAGGAATAATATAATCGATTCCAAACATTGTATCCATTGCATATTTTAAACCACAATCTAAAATAAAAATATTATCGTCAATATCAACAACATAGGTGTTTTTTCCTAATTCATTTAGTCCACCCAAACTAAAAACTTTTATTTTACTCATTATGTCCTCTTTTCTTTTTTTTAAAAGTTGTTCTCTAAAAATAATTTTAGCAAATTATTGGGGTTTTGTCTACTCATTTAGACATTAAAAAAGCTATATTTTAATATAGCTTTTACTTACATTACTGGTTTTACATCCGGTGATGTATCTTTTAACATTTGAGTTTTAATTTCATCAAATGTACGAGTAGAATATAAAGAATAAATTACTATGGTCAACATGTCATTGGGATTAATTGGAAAATGTTCAAATATCCATTCTGCCATCTTGCTTGATAATATTTCAGGTGCCCAAGTAGCTGAGCTTTCTAATAAGTTAATACATAAATCAGGTTTGTGTATTTTTAAAACTTGTATAATTGCACCTATTCTTCTATTTAAAGCTTTAATTTGTTTAAAATAATCTTCACTCATTATTTTCTCCCCCCCCTTTTTCGATGAATATATT
>CAYFQA010000105.1:0-2484 GCA_964345145.1 uncultured Muribaculaceae bacterium
ATGCATATGAAAAACCTATCACAAATGATAGTGTTGTTAATATTGATATAATTGTCATATATCTTCTATTTTTCATATATTAATTATACCATAATTTTATTTAATTTAGTAATTATTTTAAAATCTAATTGGACTAGTATCTATTTCTATATTTATTTTATTATTGTTTTTATATAAATCATCTAGTTCTCTTAATATATTAATAATATTTGGATCTATTTTATATTTAATTACTATTTGAAAACGATAATAATTATTTACTTTGATTGGAGATGCTACAGTTGGTCCTAAAATAATATTATTAGTTTTATTTTTTAAATAATTATATATCTTATTACTTTCTTTTGATACTAATTCATATTCTTTACTTAATATTTTTATACTTATTAAATAATAATATGGTGGATAAGACATTAATTTTCTTAAATTCATTTCATAGTTATAAAATCCTATATAATCATGATTTTTAATATAATTTAATGTTTTATTATCTGGGTTAAATGTTTGTAATATTACTTCTCCAGGATATTTATCTCTTCCAGCTCTTCCACTTACTTGACTAAGTAATTGAAATGTATTTTCATTACTTCTAAAATCAGGAATATTTAATGATGAGTCAGCATTTATAACTCCTACTAAAGTAACTTTAGGAAAATCCAATCCTTTAGCAATCATCTGTGTCCCAAGTAAAATATCATAATCTTGCTTTTTAAAATTATCAATTATTTTTTCATGACTACCTTTTCTTGTAGTAGTATCAGCATCCATTCTAATTATTTTAGCACTTGGAAACTTTTTCTTAATTTCTAACTCTAATTTTTCAGTACCTAATCCATAATCTTTTAAAGAATCATGCTCACATTTATCACATATATCAGGTTTATCTTTAAAATAACCACAATAATGACATCTCATTGCATTAGATGATTTATGATAAGTTAAAGTAATTCCACAATGAGGACATTCATATGTATAACCACAATTTTGACAAGTAATAATTGTTGAAAACCCTCTTCTATTCAATAACAATATAATTTGTTCCTTTTTAATCAATCTTTCTTCTATTTTATTTAAAAGTAAATCACTAAAAATATTATTTCTTTTTTTCATTTCTTCAGCCATATCAACTAAAATTATTTCTGGTAACTTAGAATCGCCAATTCTATTTTTCATTTCAATTAGTTTATATACCCCTTTTTTAGCTCTTGAATAAGATTCTAAAGTAGGAGTTGCACTTCCTAAAACTAAAGGAATATTATTATATTCACTTCTAAATTTAGCCATATCCAAAACATGATATCTTGGATTATTATCTTGTTTATAACTATCAGAATGTTCTTCATCAATAATAATTATTCCTAAATTATTTATTGGTACAAATATAGCGCTTCTAGTCCCTACTACTACTTTTACTTCATCGTTATATATTTTTAAATATTCATCATATTTTTCACCAACAGATAACCCACTGTGAAAAACAGCAACATTTGAGCCAAAACGATCATAAAACTGTTTAACTACTTGAGTAGTAAGACTTATTTCTGGAACAAGCATCAAAGCAGTTTTATCTTGATTGATTATTTTTTCAATAATATTTAAATATACTTCTGTTTTTCCTGAACCTGTAACCCCATGAATTAAAAATGTTTTAGATTCTTGAAAATGCTTTTCTATTTCTTTGATAGCTAAATTTTGATCTTCCGTTAAATTAAATTTATTTAATTTAGTTTTAGATGGATTTATTCTTACTTTCTTTTCTTTTTCTATTAAAATATAACCTTGTTCAATTAAATTATTTAAAGGGGAACCACTTATTTCTTTTTTTAATAATTTATTTTCTTTTAATTTTTCTAATATTTCAATTTGTTTTTTTCGAGTTTTTTTATATTTTTCAATATAACAATTAATATCATTTTTATTATTTAAAACTACATATTCATCATATAGTTGATAATTACTTTTTTGATTTTTAATTTTTAGACTACTTGGTAACATTGTTTGATAAGCAGTTATTAAAGAACAAAGTGTTAATTTATTTAAATGTAAGCCTAAAGCCATTAATTCATCATTTAAAATTAATTTTTCATCAACAATTGATATTATTTCTTTTAAATTTTCTACTTCTGTTTTATTAATTGTTTTTAATACAAAACCATTTATTTTTTGAGCACCAAAAGGAACAATTACTTTCATACCAACCTTTAAATGATTTAAATGTTTTGGTATTAAATATGTAAATGTTCGATCTAATGATTTCACTGAATACTCTACTAATACTTCTGCATACATAGTTACCTCTAATTAATTGTATCATATTTAATAAAATTAAAAAGTCAGTTAAACTGACTTTTCTTATTAAGGATTTCTTGTATGAACAGTTTTCTTATATCCAGTTGCAGTTGTATACCAATAATTCATATATTCCGGACCATTATAACATGGATTTGAACAATTATAACATGCTTGTTCCATAACTGCAGCACA
>CAYFQA010000105.1:2494-2927 GCA_964345145.1 uncultured Muribaculaceae bacterium
GAGTTAATTGATATGATCCTTCTCTAGCTTTCATTTTTGAATAACAACTAGGAACACAAGTTCCACATTGACATACCCATAAACCTGAATCAGGATCATCATCACATGTTGCTTTATATAATGTCGCATTTTCACAAGTTACATAAGTAGGATCTCCCCATTTACCACTTGGTGTACAACTAAATACTCCGGTCGAAACACTTGTATATGTATATTGTAAAGTACAACTTGTTGCACCAGGACTACTAGTATAACCAGAAACACAATTGAGACAAGAACTATTACTATTATAATTAACTGTATGAGCAGTTTTATAAGTATTTGCCGGACAAATTGTTGCACTTGATGCAGCTTTTACTAAATAATAACCACCAGCAACATTCATGAAACAATCAGTATTTACTCCAGCTGTTCCAGCTGTACTTGTATAGCC
>CAYFQA010000106.1:0-273 GCA_964345145.1 uncultured Muribaculaceae bacterium
ATAGTTCCTGAAGATCATTATTTAGTATTAGGAGATAATCGTGATAATTCAAAAGATAGTCGTCATAAAGAAATTAGTTTTATTAAAAAAGAAGATATTACTGGAAAAGTAATATTTAAAATATTTCCATTTAATAGAATTGGAATAGTAAAGTAAAGGAGTATTAAAATGGCTTATATTAAATTTAAAGAAATGACCCATTATTTTAATTTTTATAAGGAGATTGATAATAAAGATTTACCAGATTATGTGAAGCAATATATATTACCTGGT
>CAYFQA010000106.1:283-2888 GCA_964345145.1 uncultured Muribaculaceae bacterium
ATAAGTGTGTATTTACTAGTGAAAAATTAATTTTATTTGATGTTAAAGGAATTACTGGTCGTACAAAGAAGATTCATATATTTCCTTTAAAAACAATTAGTTCTTCAGCAATAGTATTTAAAAAAGATACAGTTTATTTACTATTTACATTTGTAAGTGGTTATCAAATGCGACTTAATTATATTAATTTAACACCAGAAGATAAAGGTGAATTAAGAGAATTATTTACTAATTATATATCTCATAGTTATGGATATGATAAATAAATTAACATTAGTTAATTTATTTTTTAAATGTTAAAAAACTTTGCTTAATTTATAAATAAGTTTGCTAGTAATAAAATAATATCTTGATATAATTGTTTTTAAGAAAGGGATTAATATTATGAAATTAGGAGAAAAAATATTAAAATTAAGAAAAACTAATGGTTTAACTCAAGAAGAGTTAGCAGAGAAGGTAGATGTTTCGAGACAGACTATTTCTAATTGGGAATTAAATTAGACTACTCCCAATACAGAACAGTTAAAAAGTTTATCGAATACATTTTTAATATAAGTATAGATGAATTGCTTGATAATGAGATTAAAGATGTTTTAGTCTCTAAAGTAAGTAATACAGAAAAATTATCAGGAATGATTATTAAGATATTAAAAGTTATTGGAATTTTAATTATTATAAGTATTATATTAACTATTATTACATTTTTATTATTTTCTGTTGATCCAGGAAAAACACATGTTGAAGAAAATAATATAGAAGAAGTAAAAGAATAAATAAAAACTCACATTAGTGAGTTTTTAATTTTCTATAATAATAGTTCTAATTGCTTCATAATTTTTACCTTTATATTTAATATTATAAATAACTTTAAAGGTACCAGGATTAGCTAAAGGAATAGAGGAAATAGTATTACCACTTGAATCTTCAAATGTTGTTTTTATTGTTGCTTGATTTGTAACATTAACTAAATTATCTAAAACGTTGACTGGATCTTTAAAATCAGTATAAGTACCAGGACCTGTTTTAAGATGAACTTCGGCAGTATGTCTTAAACTAATATCAACAGTACCATTTGTTTCTGGTTTTTCTGGTTCATCAGGTTGAGTTGGATTAGAAGTAGTTACTGTATAAGCAGCTCCACTACTAATGCTACCTTTAAAGATAGAATAAGAAGCTTTAACAACAATTACCATTCCGTTAGGAGTATATGTATTAAAACTATATGATGTTGCTCCAGTTGTTCCTAAATGTGTTAAAGAGCCAGAATTAGATCTTGTATATATTTGATAAACAATAGTTCCCATACTAGAATTTTTATAATTAATTTGACGATTAGCATATTTACTAGCTATATTTTGAATACGACTATCTAATTTTTTACTCATGTTAGCAGAGAATACCGACATAGCATTTTGCCAATAAGCATTAATTCCTTCATCTGTTCCTAAGGCTGGAGGTAATATTGGATCCCAACTAATAGTTAAATTACCAGTTGTAGAATTATAACTATGTTTTATATTTGAAACATTATTTAATGTTTCGAATCTAGTTGAAACTTCTGTAGGTTCTGTACCAGCAATAAACCATTCAGAAGATTTAAATTCAGCAGGTGTATTAGCACTTGGTAATGCAAGTGGTAATGTTTCTTTTTCAATAGTAACTTGTTTTAAACCAGAAACACTATCAAATTTTGAATTGTTTTTCATAATTCCATTAGTTAGTGCTTGAGCAATAGTTTTTCGAGCACGGACACCAGCACTACTGACTAAGAAATGTTTTTCTTTAACCATTTCAGCAGTCATTTTATGATAACCATACCATTGAGCTGTTGAATAATCAGGTGAGTACATAACAACCCAGCTATCCATTACAGCACTTGCAGGTAAGCCTACTTTTTTTCTAAAATCAGTAGAGAATGTACTAGTTCCAGTTTTACCGGCTAAATCAGTATTTTTGATTTTTGTTTTACCAATTAAACCACGATCAACAGTATAAACTAAAATTTTATTAACCATTGCTGCTGTTTTTTCATCCATTACCTTTTCTTTTTTAGGTGTATGTTCTATTGTTTCACCAGTATCTCTAAAAATAATTTTTGTATAAGTATAAGGTTCAATATAATAACCATTTCGACCAAATGCTGCATAAGCTGCAGATTGTTCTAATGGACTAACTCCATCAACACCACCAATTGCAGCTGATTCATAAGTTGTTCCATCTGGTAAAGTGTCAATTTTTAAACCTAATTTTTTTGTAAAATCAACAGCTTTTTTATTATCTAATTGTTGAAAACCTTGAACAGCAGGAATATTTCTACTTCTTGCTAAAGCATCTTTTAAATTCATCATTCCATTATAACGTCCATCAGCATTTTT
This sequence comes from uncultured Muribaculaceae bacterium, assembly GCA_964345145.1. GTDB lineage: Bacteria > Bacillota_I > Bacilli_A > RF39 > UBA660 > JAAZHN01. The sequence goes on from CAYFQA010000106.1 coordinate 2,659, forward strand.
TAAACTACCACCACTTGACCAGCCCCAATGATCATCAAAGAATAAAGTACCAGTTGACCATTTTTCATATTCAATACCAGGACCATAAACTGTATAAGGTTTAGCTGATGATGCAGGATGTCTTCTAATATCAGTAGCAAAGTTAAATGTTCTTTCTCCTGAACGATTACGACCAGCTCCAATCGCGACTATCGACCCATCTTTAACACTTGTAACTGCTACACCTAATT
>CAYFQA010000107.1:0-2838 GCA_964345145.1 uncultured Muribaculaceae bacterium
TACATTCTTTTAAATCACCACATGTGAAAGGTTTAACATTAAACAATACTGAATTTTTTTTGGCGGTACAAAAATCTCCTAATATTGAAACAAGTAAGATTACTGATTGGACAGGAGTTAACGCAGAGTATTCTTCTAAAAAGTTGTCAGACGGCGCAAAATTTGAAGTCTATCGTATGAAGGATGCGGTATTAAAAATTATAAAAGATAAGTTTGGCGAAATTAAAGCTTATAAATTTAAAGGAATGGAAAAATCAGAGGCAATGCCAAAAGAAAGTATCATTGAAAATACTAAATTGGCTTTTGCATCAAAGATTAGAAACTTTTTAGATTAATCCTAAATCCAAAGATGTTTTAATAATTAAAAATTTAGATTTAACACTTGGTCAAAAGAAAATATTTTCAAATTTAAATATGCATATATGTTATCAAGAAAAAGTTTGTTTAATGGGACCTAATGGAAGTGGTAAATCTTCTTTGATTAGATGTATTCTTGGAAACATCGAATCTTATCAAGGAGAAATAAAACTAGGTAGTAATATTCATCTTGGTTATATGCCTCAAGAAATAAAATTCAGTGATGATAAACTGACTATTTTAGATTATGCAAGATCTGTATCTAGTTTGGATGAAACACGATTAAGATCAACTTTGGCTAAGTTTTTATTTTATGATGACAGTGTTTTTAAGCGAGTAGGTAAATTATCTGGTGGAGAAAAAGTGCGATTAAAATTATTTGAATTAATTCAGAAAAAAGCTAATTTTTTAATTTTAGATGAACCGACAAATCATATTGATATTGAAACAAAAGAAATATTAGAGGAAGCACTTTTAGAATATGAAGGAACTATATTATTTATTTCTCATGATCGTTATTTTATTAATAAATTAGCAGACAAAATTTATAATATTGAATATTACTCACTTCAAGAATATTTAGGTAATTATAATTTTTACAAAGAACACATTTAATTGCATAAAAGTATATCTTAGAGTATTATTATAATAGGTGAATTACAATGAATAGTAGGGGTCAAGCATTAATCGAATATTTACTTATAATTGTTATTATTAGTATTATAATTATTGGTATTGTTATATTTTATCGTGGTCAAATAAAAGATATAATAACTAAAACCACATGTTCACTTGTAAATGGTTCTTACGTTGAAGGTAATGAATCTGGACAGGGTAAGTGTGATAAAAATGAATCGTAAAGGTCAAGCTTTAATTGAGTTTATAATTTTATTACCAATTTTAATTTTTATTATATTTGGAATCATTGATTTTGGAATAATTTATTCTAAAAAGAATAATTTAGAAAGTGTAATTAATGATGTTGTTGATATGTATAAAAATTCTGAATCATTTGAAAATATTAATGAATATTTAGATAAAAATTTTGAAAATTTAAAATTAAATATTACAAATGAAGATAATAAATTTGTTTCTTTTATTTTATCTGAAGATATTAAAACGATAACACCAGGACTTAATTTATTTATAGGAGCCCCATATGTAATTGAAACGAAAAGAGTGATTTTTTATGAACAATAAAGGTCAAACTTTAGTTATATTTATTATATTTGTACCAATTATTATTTTAATTTTAACTTTAATAATAGATTTAGGAATGTTACAAAATAAAAAAAACGAATTATTAAAAGTTACTGAACTTATTATTGAAGATGTTTTAACTAAAGAAGGTTATGAACCAAAAGAATTAGTTAAAAGACTATATACTGAAAATAATATTGAATTAGATAGTTTAGAAGTGAAAACAGAAGAAAATAAATTAAATATTAAAGCTAGAATGGTAATTCCTGGAACGTTTTCTCAGTTATTAAAAGTTAAAAATTATGAAATTGAAATAAGTTTGACGGGATATCGACAAGATGGTAAAATTATTATAGAAAAAGGGTAAGGAAATGGCGAGTAAAAAGGGTAAAACAGTATGTATGTTTTCAGCTAAAGGTGGAGTAGGTAAAACTATTCAAATAATTAATTTAGCTGGTATATGCGAAAAATTAAATCGTAAAACATTATTAATTGACCTTGACTTAACTGGTGGGGGTCTTTCTGTTGCTTTAAATCGTTTTAGTCCTCGAACTATTTATCATTTATTTGATGATTTATCAAACAATCGTCGTCGTGCTTTTTCAGAGTATGTTACTAAATATGATGATTATATTGATATATTAAGTAGTCCTCGTGATCCAAGGCAAGGTAATAAAATAACTGCTCATTTTATTGAAACTGTATTAGATCATGCTATGTATATTTATGATGTTATTTTAATTGATATGACTCATGTATTAAATGATATTAATTTAGTTACTTTAGATAAAGTAGATAAAATATTGTTTTTAATGACTAACGATCCTTTAGAATTAAAAAACATGAAATCTTTATTAAGTATATTTAGGGATTTAGAAATAGATAAGTATAAAATTATTTTAAATAATAGTCGTGATATAAATAAAAATTATTTTAGTTTATTTGATATTAAGAATGTTATAAAAGCAAATATTGATTATACATTAACACCAAAATTTTATTTGAAAAATATTGATTCTTATATTATGAGTGGAAAAATACTTACACTAAATCCACGTTGTAGTAAAGTTTATGCTAAAGACTATCTAACATTATCAACAATAATGATTGATATTCTTGATGAAGGGAAAGATAGATAATGAGCAAATTATTAGCAGAAGCTTTTGATGTTAAAAAAGCTAAAAAATATTCAACATTAAGTAATTATGAAATATTTCCTGATAAAACTTTATTAGAAGATTTAAGAACTAAAATAATTGAAAATATTATTGATAAAGAAAT
>CAYFQA010000108.1:0-2829 GCA_964345145.1 uncultured Muribaculaceae bacterium
CTGGTTTCTGTGCGTCGAATTTTTTGCTTAATTATGTTGTAAAACCCTATCTCTATATGGTATACTATTTAAAATTGATGTAAAATTTGAGGTCTAGTTTGAAACAAATCATTTACGATCCGTCCTAAAAAAGGGTATAACGAAACAGACCGTCAAGAAACGGTCGAAAAAACAAGAGCAGTCAGCTACGCAATTTCGCCGGTTTCTTCATCTACAATCACAAAACCTCTGTTGCGCAGAAGCGCAATAGCCTGAGTCGTGGTTAGTTCACGAGAAACAGGAGGCTTGTCCGCATGTTTGTACAGTTCGGCATTGTACGCCTCGTTTTTGCTAAGGATATGCCAGATAGCGATTAAAAGTTTACGCGCAATCGCAATAACGGCTTTCTTGCCGCCGCGTCGTTTTTTGAGAGCAAGATATTTGTTCTTTAGTTCGGGATGCTTATCCGATTTACTGACAGCGAGCGCGATCTGAACAAGAAGCGGTTTTAAATACGCTCCCGCGCGCCCGATACGAGTGGTTTTCTTTTTGCCCGCACTCTCCTGATTTTGTGGCGTAAGTCCCGCCCACGATGCAAGCTGTTTCGCCGTTTCAAACACGGACATATCAGCACCGATTTCCGCAAGGATACGGATAGCGGTCAGCGGGGAGCTGATACCCGGAACGGTCAGAAGCAAATCGATTTGAGGCCGGTATTTCGCGGAAATTTGGTAAATCAGGGTTTCGAGAGCGGTTTTCAAAACATCAATAGCGCTTATGTGACGCCGAATCAGGTTGAGCTTTTCAGCTTGCATGGGGTCAAGTTCACCATCAAGCGCGGCACGAATCTTTTCCGGCGAGGCTTTGCACTTACCGCTAACCAAGCCGTCAAGCTCAAAGTCCCCGTTTCCGTGTTCGAGCAAAGCGTTAAGTACACGAGTTGCACTCTTACCGAAAACATCGCTGAACACATCATCCAATTTAAAATTGCACATGGTCAGACAATTTTGCGCCCGGTTCTTCTCCCCGGAAGCAAAGCCCGTCAGCTTGACATAATAGCGGCAAAGGTCGCGCAGCTGACGAATGTCCGGCGGCGGAATGAAACTGGAACGAACTAAGTCGCACTTGAATAATTCGGAAATCCATTTCGCATCCTTCTTGTCGGTTTTCTTGCCCTTGATGGCTTTGACGTACTTGGGGTGCGTCAGGCAGACATTACAAGTCTTTTCGAGGGCATTGAAAACTGGAATCCAATACTTGCCGGAAGATTCCATGCACACATCGCGGCAATTGTAGGAAGCGAGCCATTCAGACAATCTGCGCAAATCTCCTGTGAATGTTGAGAATCGTTTTATATGGTGTTCGGTGTGACTGTGTTTGTCTGTGACTGCGACGCAAGCAACGATAAATGATTTGTGAACGTCCATGCCGCAACAGACCGGATAAACAATTTCTACTGTTTGTGCCATAAAGTTCCTCTTCTCATAAATATTTGAGGAACGGCATTGACTGGACGCTCTGCTAAAAACGAGTAATGTCTTTACAAAGATAAGTTTACGGGCTTATCGGCCTACTTGTTGGTGCTTGAACGAACATCCGGCGACCTATTTCTATACGAGATAGCGGCAAACCGCTTCACCACTCACCTCCGCGTGCTCTGTAGTGTGCCGCACCTCGTAGTAAAGTATAGCGTAATTTGATAGAATTTAATAGACGAAACGCACTATCGATGTTTAATTGTTTAATGTCTCGTTGGTGCCTTTCGAAGAAAGGAATGGTCTTATATATGAAATTCGTTGTGTTTTTAGATTTATGAACCAGAGGCAACAAAGAAGACACCGTAGGCTTGCCCTTGAATAAATTTTCAAAAATGCTAAAATGATGTATTCGACGGTAAGCTAATGTATTGTGTTTTTGAGTTTCTTCACCGTCGGCACAGGATTTAACAGCATTTTTTAAACTTTAGTCAAGGGTGTCGGGAATTAATAATTTCAATGATTATGCTGCTGAAACTAAGCTCTCATAATATCGTTGCCTTTTAACTGCAGGTGGAATTCCGCCAATTGCACTGCAAATCCTTCGATTGGCCCAATATGACATAAAATACCGCCAAACAAGACTTTTCACCGTTTCCATACTCATTTTTTTAGTATTGTATCTGCCATAAATGAGTTCTTCTTTCATGCGTCCCCAAATGGATTCACAACGTGCATTATCGTGACATTTACCTGCTGCCGAGTTCATAGATTGTTGAATTTCATACTTTCTTATTGCACTTCTATATACTTCACTTGTGTATTGTGACCCTCTATCAGAGTGCAGTATAAGGTCTCTTATTACTGATTTACCGTACTTCGACGCAACACTTTCAAGGGTTTTTTCACAAAGTTCAGCTTGCATATTATCAGCCATAGCAAGGCCTATTGGCATTAAGTCATAACAATCAAAAATGCCGCTAATATAGAGCTTTCCGTCAGCTGTTGGTAACTCTGTAATGTCTGTAATTGCTTTTGTTAATGGCTTTTGGGCAGTGAAATCACGCTTTATTAGGTCATCAGATTTTTGTGCTTTCTTGTCCGCTTTTGTAATGCCGTTTGGTTTGCGTTTTACAGCATGGATTAAGCCATGCCTTTGCATTATCCTATAAACTGTCCTCTCGTGTGGAATATCCGGAAATTCATCATTTTTAAGGGACTTTTTGTAGTGCAGTGCTTCCCATATTCGCATTGAACCATAGGTATCATTGCATTCCTCCTCAGAGATTATTCGAATAATTTCAGCCAACAAAAGCTCGTATTTATATGGCTTTTCAAGTGATTTTAGGTAGTGGTAATATCCTTGTGGACTAAC
>CAYFQA010000109.1:0-2819 GCA_964345145.1 uncultured Muribaculaceae bacterium
ACCAAAGTATAGACGAAAAGTAATTTACAATCAATACAAAGAGGATATTAGAGATATTATAAAGCAATTGTGCAGTTATAAAGGTGTTGAAATTATTGAAGGACATCTAATGCCAGATCATATCCATATGTTAGTAAGTATTCCACCAAAGATAAGCGTATCATCATTTATGGGATATTTAAAAGGAAAAAGTGCATTGATGATATTTGAGGAACATGCAAATTTGAAATATAAATATGGAAGTAGAAATTTTTGGTGTGAAGGATATTATGTAAGTACAGTAGGACTAAATAAAGCAACAATAAAAAAATACATAAGAGAACAAGAATTGGAAGATCAAATAAAAGATAAAAGAAGTTTAAAAGAATATGTAGACCCTTTCAAAGGGTAAGCAATAGAGACAAAGGCAATTGGCAAGTAAAAAAGGCGCCAAATGGTGCCAGCCAGTAACATGGCCTTATAGGCCTTTGTGAAAAACCACGTCTTTCAGGCGTGGTTTTTTATTCATTTGCGTCTTCAATTGTAATTGCTGATACTGGACAAGATTCCATAGCTTCGACGATTGAAGAATCTAATTCCTCAACTGTTTCTTGAATGGGGACAGCAGTACCATTGTCAGAAAATTTAAAAAACTCTGGAGCAATTTGGACACAAGCTCCACAACCGATACAAACCCCTTGATTAACTTCAATTCTTTTCATAATAGCCTCCTATATAAATTATATCTTTTTTACAAAATATATTCAATAAAACTTTTACATATTTAACACATATGCTATAATTTATGTATAGTTGGAGGCTCGAATATGAGTAGTAGAGTTGAGAAATATCATCAAAACAAAGACAATACTCCTAAAAGTAGAACGAAACGTAATGAAAAGTTATATCAAAGTATCGATAAAGGTGATTTAAGTGCATATAACGTTAATTCTAATGTTTCAGTTTTAGATGTGCCTGGAAACGAAGTTGATTTAAATCAAATTAAAGAAATATTAGAAAAAAAATATAAAAATCCAATTAAAAGAAAATCAATTGAATTAATTAAAGAAGAGGAAACAGAAGAAGTTCCTCTTGAAACAAAAGATTATGATTTAAGTAAGATATTAGAACGCGCAAGGGCTGAAAAACCAGTTGATTATCGAAAAGAAAGATTAAAGAAATTAAGAGATACTCAATATGATATTTTAAAAGAACTAAATTTAGAAAAACCAGAAGAAATAGAAGAACCTAGTATTGAAGAGCAAACATTGATGACAATGATTGAAACTATTACTAGTAAGGAAAAAGAAACAAAAGAAAGTAAAACTGAACAAATGACTATTTCTGCTGAATTAGATTTATTAAGTGACTTACAAGGAACAGAGGATACAATTATTGTTCCACCAATTACAGAAGAAGATAAAGTAGTTTATGAAAAAACAAGAAAAGAATTATTGAAAGAACAAAAACCATTAGAAAATTCTTTTTATACAGGTGATTTAAAAGTATGCCCAGATGATTTTGAAGATTTTGAAGATTTGAAAAAAGAAGTAAGTTCTAATTCTAATATTGTTAAAGTATTAATTGTATTATTCTCAATAATTGTTTTAATTGGTTTATTATTACTATTTGATAATATGTTTAGTTGGGGGATTTTTATGGAGGGTTTAAGATGGAAGTAATAATTAATGAAAAAAAATATAAATTAATAAAAAATGAAAAAGATGGTTTTGATTTAAGTGAAGTTCAAGAACGAATAACTGATTATTTTTATGAATATGATTATGTAGTTGGTGACTGGGCTTATGGAAAATTACGTTTAAAAGGATTTAATAATAAAAGTAATAAAAACTATAATAAATTTAATGATTATGCCAAGGTAGATAAATATATCGAAGAAAACTGTGCATATGGTTGCAAATTCTTTATTTTAGAGAGAATAAAAGATTGATAAAGCAAAATGGTTATGTTATTATTAATAATAGGATAGGTAGGGATGTAGATGCTAGAAAAAATTACATTAACAACAGATTCGGGAGAAAAGATTGAAGTTGACTTAATAAGTTATTTTCTTCTAAAAAGTAATCAAAAACAATACATTTTCTACACAAAAAATGAAGTTGTAGAAGAAGGATATATTAAATTATACATATCAGAAGTAATACCTGAAGGATTATCTTTTCGTTTGCAAAAAATTATGGATGAACATGATTGGACAGCAATTAAAAGTGTGATGAGAAAAATATTAACTAATCAGGTTACAGATGATGTTAAATATTTAAAAGTTGAGGGGGATAAGTAATGGAATTATTAGTAAAAGCTCCGGATTTAGTAGATGCGGCTAGTTCACTTTCAATACCAAAAGATTATGGGAATGGCTTATTTAATGCGTATAAAGCAGGCTTACCACAACAAGTTGTAGAACCAGTGGTAGCAGAACAACCAGCAGTTGTTGAACCAGAACCAGAAAAATTAGATTTAGGTCCAGAAGTAGTTTCAACAAATAACGCTGTTAATAATGTACCAGAAGGAGAACCAATTCCAGAAGTAAAAACACCAGAAGTAGTTGAAGTAAAAGAAGATCCAGTTGCAGAAGTAGTAGCAGTTAAAGAAGAAGTAGTTCCAGAAGTAGTAGGCGCACCTTCACAACCTCAAGTAATACCTGAAGGCAATATTTTTGATGCTCCGGCTCCTCAATTAGAAGAACAAGCTCCTGTTATTGAAGAGCAAGCTCCAGTCATAGAAGATACTCCTCCTGCAGTTGAACAAGTTCCAGAGGTAAAAGAAATATCTGTTGAATTAGAACCTCAACCTCAAACTGAAGAATTAGTTGAACAACC
>CAYFQA010000110.1:0-1962 GCA_964345145.1 uncultured Muribaculaceae bacterium
ATTGAGCCGTCTCCGACTACTCGAACTATTCGCCAACACATTCCGGCAAACACTACGTAATTGTTTGTCACGGCTCCACGGTAATAATATGTTATTCCATAATCATCTTCGGCACTTGCGAGTACTGCTTCTGTTTCTAGAGATATTTGCTGACCTGGTACTGTTTGGGGAGTTGATAATGTATTGTTTGCTTTTATAGCATTAAGTAATGTTCCAGTTGCGGCTCCACTCCATCCTGCTGGTTCTCCTGCAGATTCTCCTACTATTTCAACATGCGCTCCGATATTTTTTCCTTGATCAATATTTTGGTTTTCTCCAGTATCCGGAAAGTACATTTTTAATACATAGGTATGAACTTTTCCGGTTCCTTTTTCAAAGTTTCCACTTCCTAGTGTTAATGTAGATTTACCATTTGCTATACTTCTTTGGGTAGATATGCTTGGTATGATACTTCCACTTGCTCCGGTATTCGTACTTTCTAATGTATAGGTAATAGCATTTGCACTGAATGTATTATTATCTATTACTAGTTTTAATGTATAAGGTAATATTAAATTTGTTGTATTTGTTGATGTTATTGTTATGGTTTTTGTTGCTATTGCATTACTTCCTGGTGCAATGTTAGATACTGTTATCGCACTTCCACCATTCATTGCGATAGATAGGGTTCCTCCACCTACACTTAATGTTGTACTTTCTTCTGAACCTGTTATATTTGATGTAAAATAAGCGTATGTACTTCCTATAGTTATTATAAATACTGTTATTATTAATACAAGTGTTGTTATAAACACATTCTTCTTCATATACTCCCTACTCTCTAAAATTATTATATAATCTTTTATTATTTTGTTCATGTATGATTTTAAAAACCACAAGTTTTTGTCTTGTGTAAAAATAAGCTAAATTAAATCTTTTATTTTAGTCCGAAGTCTTTGAATTGTATTATCAATTTGTTTTGGTTCTTTTTCTAAAATACGAGCTATTTCAATATAATTAAAGCCATTTATGAGAAGCTTGTAAACATCATGTTCAAATGGAGACAATAACTCTCTAATCTTACTTTGTAATTCTTCATAACTTTCTTTTTGAGCCATGTTTGTAAGTGGATCATTAGTAGTATCCCCAATTACTTCTTTTAAAGGACGCATTAATCCATCATTATCATATTCAAGACTTACAGCTTCACTAAGAACTTTACTTTTTAATGTTTCACCTTTTCTTACAGCATTTTGGATTTTGCGTTCAACAACTAGAGAAATAAATGTTGGTAGACTACTATTTTTATCATTGGCATATTTTATTAAAGCATCAGAAAAACCAACCAAAGCTTCTTGCTTAACTTCATTATAATCCATTCCAATTGTATAAATAGCTTTTTTATATTTAGATAAAATAATATCTATTATATAACTGTATTTTTCATATAAAGTATTTTTAGCATCTTCGTTATTTTCTTTTACAAGATAAACTAACTCTACTTCTGAAAATTCATTATTCATTTTTTCCCTCAATTGCAAATAGTAAAATACCAGTTGCTACAGATGCGTTTAGACTATTAACATGTCCGTACATTGGAATTGATATTATTTCATCAGCTTGTTTTCTAACAAGTTGACTTATGCCATATCCTTCACTTCCAATAACTAAACATATTTTATTAGCATAATTAACTTTCTTATAATTTACTCCATCTGCTTCAGCAGCATAGATAAAATATCCTCTATTTTTCAATTCGTTAATGGTATTTACTAAATTACTTACCATAATTATATTTACATTATTTAAAGCACCACTGCTTGTTTTCATTACTGTTTCATTGACACTTACAGAGCGGTCTTTAGGAATAATAATTTTTTTTACTCCTCTTGCTTCTGCAGAACGTATAATAGCCCCAAAATTATGAGGATCTTCTAAATGATCAAGAATCAAAACGATTTCCTCTTCACCTATATCATTTAG
>CAYFQA010000110.1:2023-2799 GCA_964345145.1 uncultured Muribaculaceae bacterium
TACTCTCATTCTATCCCTAAGATAATTTTCATTAAACTATCTAATCTTTCTTTATCATTAATATATAAATGCCCTATTAAAGTTTCTAACCCTGTTGCTAGCTTATATGTAATTATATCTGTTGATTTACTTTTATGACCAGGACTATTCCTGCCTCTTTTTATAATTTCAAGCTCATCATCTGTAAAGATATCATTGCTTTTTAATTTCTCAAGAATAATTCGTTGGCCTTTAGCGCTCACATATTTTAGACTTGCAGTTTGTAACTCTGAAACTTTACTAATTTTTAAATCAATTAAATATTTACGCACGTAAAGTTCATATACTGCATCACCTAAATATGCCAAAACTAAATTATTCATGAAAACACCCGAAAAAAATATATCATAAAAATACCTAAATGTAAAACAATTGGTCCTTTTTATAGAAGTTATAATAACTTTACTTATATATCATATTTTGTCGAATGATGTCGAAACGTTATTTTTATGAGTGTTTTTAAAATAGTTCGTCAAGTAATATATAATAATCTATTTTTTCCCAATCTGGTTCGATTTTTAAATATTTAAATAATAACTTTATATATTCCTTTGAGTTTGGACTGTCATATATTGATCTAACACACAATGCTATATCTTGATATTTATCAGCTAAACCTGCTCTTCCTAAATCTATAAAACCAGTAATGTTATTACCACTTACAAATATATTTGGCAAACAATAGTCACCGTGAGTAAAGTGTAAATCTTCTTTAGGCTTATTATTTATTAAATAAT
>CAYFQA010000111.1:0-2776 GCA_964345145.1 uncultured Muribaculaceae bacterium
CGATCTCTAATACTACCAGTTAAATTATAGTATTCTAATTTTGCATATATATATTTTATTTCTTTATTATATTCATATTTTATTTTAATCATTGGTGTGTTGCCAATTGTTTTATTTAACATATTATTCCTTCTTTCTCATAATAAAACTATGTAAACAGACATGCCTACATAGTTTCTTATTAAAATATATGAATAATAATAAAATCATTGTAGGCACGAGTAAGAATACTCGACTCTACAATGGATTCGAGTATTTATTTTTGACAACAACAACAATTATTTATTAAATAATTATTCATATTATTCTCCTTCATTGGAGAAATTATATCATATTTTTTAAAATATTCAAATTAAAAGAACTATTTTAAGTTCTTATAGTATTTACAATTATTAGTAAGCAAACATTTATTACATTCAGGTTTTCTAGCTTTACATATATATCTTCCAAATAAAACTAATTGATGATGAATTTTTGTCCATGTATTTTTAGGGAAAAATTTATTAAGTTTTTTTTCTACCTTTAAAACATCATCTTTATTTGTAGCTAAACCTAATCTTTTAGCTACTCTTTCAACATGGGTATCAACTGCAATTGCTGGATAATCAAATAAATTTGATAAAACTACATTAGCAGTTTTTCTTCCTACTCCTGGTAAACTTTCAATATATTGACGATTATTTGGTACTTTACCTTTATAATCAGCAAGTAACCTAATTGCAGTTTCTTTTATATACACAGATTTTCTTTTATAAGTACCAATAGATTTAATAATTTTTTCAATCTCATTTAATTCTAATTTACTAATTTCTTCTAATGAATATTTAAATAAATTTGGAGTTACTTTATTAACAGAAATATCTGTTGCTTGAGCACTTAATATAACAGCGAACAATAACTCATAATCTTTTTCATAATTTAATTCAGCCTTAGGATTAGGTATCATTAAATCTAATTTTTCTTGTAAATAATCACTTTTCATCTTCTAACCAATTATAATCAAATAAATCCAAGTCTTCTTTTTCATCTTTTTTTCTTAAATGATTATTAACATCTTCCATTGTTTTAAATCCTTTACTTTCCCAAACATAAACAATTTTATCAATATATCGAAAATTTTTAACTCCATTAAATACTGCTTCTTTTAAAGCTCCTAATAAAAGTTCTTCATTCATTCCTGATGATAACCAACCATTAATAAGCTCATATTCCATAGGACTTAAAGGACGTCCGAATTCACTTTCAAAAACATTAAATATTTTACTTACTTGTTTTTCTTGATGATTTTCTTTCATTTTAGTTTCAATCATCAAATAAAAACTATCTAAACAAATTTCTTCTTCTAATTTCTTTTCTTTATTTTTACACATTTTAATTTCAATAACATTTTTAGTTATTAATTCATTAAATGATTCCATTATTTCTGTTTCATCTAAACTTGTTAATTTACTAATACTTTCTAAATCTAAAACTGGTTTATTTTGATTAATAAAATAAAGAAGTAAAATTGTCGCATTTAAATTAAGCTCAAGTTTTTTTATTTGTCTTAATTCACATTCAGTTATTACAAATTTAAATTGATTTAGTAAATCCCTTGACATTTTTCCACTTCCCCACTAAGTAATGTTTAATTTTTTCTTTTTCATTAATTAATTTATTATTTAAAATTTGAGCTTTTAGATCTTCAGTTATTTTTTTAATTTTAATTGAAGGTTCTATATTTAATAATTCTATTATTTCTTCAGTAGTAATATTTATATCTTTTAAAGTTTTAATTGGTAACTCTTGATACATAGTACTTATTTTATGAGCATTAAGTCCTAAAATCTTACCAGCAACATTATTATAATATAATCCATAATTAAATAAAGTTGTATTGTTTATTTTACCATACTTTAAAATTTTTTGGATAGTAGTAATATTTTCTTTTTCTTGTCTCGTAAAAGGATATTTAGGACTAAAATCTAATTGACTCCATATCCCACATAAATCAGCAACTAAAACAATTTTTTTATATTTTATTTCCAATTCTCTTAAAATATTTAATTTTTTTAAATATGCAAAACCTTTAACTAGATTATTAGAAACAAACATTTTTTCTAATTCTTCTTTTTTTCTTTCATAAGATAAATTTTTAATTAATTTAGTATATTTTTTAATCCATTTTAATGTTTCTGGTTCTATTTTAAAATTTAAGACAATACTAAATCTTAATGCTCTTAATATTCTTAATGGATCTTCTTTTAATTTTTCTTTAGGAGAACCTATTACTCTAATTAATTTATTTTCTAAATCATTGACTCCATCTAATAAATCAATTATTTCACCTTTTTTATTCATACAAAGACTATTAATAGTAAAATCTCTTCTTTGTAAATCTTCTAATAAATTATTGATATAAATAACACTTGTTGGTCTTCTATTAACATAATTTGCTTCTTTTCGATATGTAGTTATATCAAATTGATATTCATTTTTCTTAATATTAAAAGAACCATATGATTCTTTCGATAATGTTCCTGATTTAAAAATTTTTATTAAATCTTTAGGCAAAGCATTAGTAGAAATATCAACATCTGTAGTTTTTATATCCAAATAAAGATCTCGGACATATCCACCGACTATATAGGCTTCAAAACCATTATCTTCGATCTTCGTAAGAACTGATTTAATAATCTTATCCATTTTTACCTCAATTCATTAATCGCCTCTTGATAATTATCTTTTAAACAAATATAAGCACCGACAACAATTAAATCCACGCCTAATTCTTTAA
>CAYFQA010000112.1:0-2694 GCA_964345145.1 uncultured Muribaculaceae bacterium
TAGCAAACATATTTGTAACTAATTCTGTATTAAAACTACTTATATCCAAGTCAGATAAATCTAAACAACCAGCAAACATACTATTCATATCTGTAACTTTGCTTGTATTAAAATTACTTAAATTTAAAGATGTAAAACCACAAATAGTTATTCCAGCAGGAGATGGAATATGACCAAACATACTCGACATATCTGTTACTTGACTTGTATCAAAATTACTTAAATCTATACTTGTTAAACTGCTACATCCAGAAAACATAGCTCGCATGTTTGTAGTCTGATTAGTATTAAATAAATTAAAATTATTAATTTGTTTTAATTTATGAAACCCTTCAAAAAGATATGATGAATTAGGATTTGCATATATATAATCTTCATTACTTTGAATATATAAATGATATGTGTTTTGATTTAATCCATCATCTACCATAAATGCCATAACAGAATTATCTTTAGAACCTGATAAATCCCATACTTGAATTACATTACTCGGTATATTAATTGTATTATTAAATGTTACTTGTGTTATATTTTCTTTAAATCCCCAAAATAATTCTTCAGAAAATTCATTTTGTTTTTTGGCTAATGTTCCACTTGGTAAATTGGTATTATTACTTCACTACAAAATTCATTAATCTGATTTATTATTTCTTCTAAATTTTCTATATCAAGTTTTCGAATTGCTTTTCCTTTATCTTTAACTAATGGTTCATATAAACCCACATAATAAAACTCTTTATCATATATTGCTATTTCAGATACATTTGACGTTATTGGATTTATTTTCATACAACCTTTAACATTTGATCCTTCTTTAAAATTACTTACTAAATAAGTTGTTGGAGTATTAACTCCTGATACTATTTTTTCACCAACATACTTTGATTTTACTTTCGTAGTATAATTCATTGCTTCGTATGCTAATGTATTTTTTGCTGAATTTTCACGCATGTCTAATATGGATGGCATTGCTAAAGCAATTAACAATCCTAGAATTACTATAACTACTAATAATTCTACTAAGGTAAATCCTTTATTTTTCATTCTTTTCACCTACTATAAATATAATATATCACAATTTTATTTTTTTACATATAAAAAGTTAAAACAATATTGTTTTAACTTTATATTAACATTATTTTTTTCTTAAAGTTAATGTTGGACCAGATTCTTCTTTTAGTAATTTCTTTTTTTCATCTAGTAAATCACTTATTGGTTGGTTTTGGTGAATTCTATAAATAATTTTTGATAAATATTGAGAGCAATCAACTACATTTAACCATTTTTGATTTAAATAATCCGGATTTATATATGTATAATTAGTTGTATATAATTTAACAAATTCTTTATTTTTAAAAGCTTCATTAAATTTAGCAATACCTTCAGTAAACAGTGGAAAAGAGACCATAAAATAAACATTTCTAACACCCATTTTACCAGTCATTTTTGCAATATCTAGCATTGAATCTCCAGAAGCAATCATATCATCTACAACTAAAATATCTTTACCATTTAAGTCTTGTCCTAAATAATCATGAGCAATTATTGGATTTTTACCATCTACTACATCAGATAAATCTCTTCTTTTAGAAAATGTTCCCATTGGACAATTAAGTTGATTAGCAATTTTTAAAGTCCTAGGCCCTGCACCTTGATCAGGACTAATTATTATTAAATTATTAAAGTCTATATTATTTTTTTCATTTTCAATGAATTCTTCTAACATCGTCATTGATGAAGGAAGATTATTAAATGAAATTAAAGGAATGGCATTTCTAACACTTGGATCATGAATATCTACTGTAATTATTCTTTTAACTCCTATTTGTACTAACTCTTGTAAATCAACTGCACATGTAAGAGGTTCTCTTGCTTCTCTTCTATGTTGCCTTGAATCAATCATTAAGGGCATTACAACATTTATACGTTCTGCATCTCCAGCAATTGCCCCAATTGCATCTTTTACTGATTTGTAATTATCATAAGGACTGCAATGGTTTTTAATACCACGAAGATTGTATGTTAAACCATAATTACCAGCATCACATAAAATATAAATATCTTGACCTCGAGCACTTTCTTTAAGAACTATTTTTCTTTCTCCTGATGCGAATACTGGTTGAGAAACATCCATGATAAATGACTTATCTGTATCAGCTAAAAACTTTAAATGTTCGTTTATTTTGCCTCCTAACTCTTCTGCACTTTTTAAGACTAATAATTTTAAATTCTGATCCATATTCTCTCCTATCTATTTTTATTATAGTAAGTATTTATACTTATTGTAAAAGAAAAAGTTATCTTTATGATAACTCTTCTTCGTTTCCTAAAAACTTCTCTTCTAAAACTTCACTAGCTTCATCAGATAAAAATTCTTTTTCTAAATAGAGACTTATATCACTGTATTTTTTAACTCCAGTTCCAGCCGGAATTAATTTTCCAATAATAACGTTTTCTTTTAAGCCTCTTAAATAATCTATTTTTCCTCTTACAGCAGCATCTGTTAAAATTTTTGTTGTTTCTTGGAATGATGCAGCTGATAAGAATGAATCTGTTTCCAATGACGATTTAGTTATACCTAAAATAATTGGTTTACCTTCTGCAGGTACTTTACCTGCTAGTATAACATGTTTATTTGCTTCGGCAAATTCTCTAAATGATACGGATAGTCCTTGAACTAGTTCGGTATCTCCA
>CAYFQA010000113.1:0-2681 GCA_964345145.1 uncultured Muribaculaceae bacterium
CTACTAATGCCCTGTGCATTTCTGGAAAATAAAGAGCAATTTCTTCCTTTTCAAGGTCAACTAGGCCGAAACTTCTTAAACCTGGAGTGTCTATAATGAAGCCACCAGATGCAAGATTATACATCTCATAGAAAGTCGTCGTATGCCTTCCTTGAAGATGTGCTTCTGAAATCTCAGCAACTCTTGCTTCTAAAGAGGGGTCTAAGGCATTGATTAATGATGACTTGCCCACGCCTGAAATACCTGAAAACAAAGAAAGTTTGTCTCTGCAAATTTCACGAAGGGCTGGTATGCCCTCTCCTGTTAAGGCAGAAACTTCTAGAACAGGATAGCCAATTTTTTCATAAATATTATGAAAAGCTTCTATCATTTCCTTGTGGGTTTCCCGATATAAATCTACCTTATTTAAAATAATAACTGCTGGTATATGATAAACCTCACAGGTTACTAAAAATCGATCGATAAAAGGAAGCTTAACTTCTGGGAATGCTAATGTAGTTACTATGAATGCCTTATCAAGATTGGCTGCTATTATATGAGCCTGTCGAGAAAGATTAGTTGCCTTTCTAATCATATAGTTTGACCTAGGAAGAACATCTGTAATCATAGCTGGCTCATCAGGATTTGTTCTTTCATACAAGACCTGATCTCCCACAGCAACAGGATTGGTTGCAGTGCTACCTTCAAGACGTATTCTACCCCTTAAAACAGCAGGGAAAAGATCCCATTTAGGAAGTTCCGACAACAAATAATGACTTCCCGTATGTTTAACTACTGTTGCTTCTCCTGTTTGATTCATTTATTAAATAATATCTTTTGTTCTCCCTTTGACTTATCGTCGGCAAAGTTAATATTTTTCTGTTATTATGCACCATTAAACATAAAACGGATTAAACTCATCTATTTTTCAAATACCTTACAATAAACATATCATAAATGATAATTTATAGCTAAATATTTGCCGTTAATAAACAAATATGTATATTTGTGCTGTAATAAAAATATATTATGGATATATATGAAAAATCAAATAATGATATTATAGTAGAACTTGGAAGACGTTTTCGAGACTATCGAATAGCATTGCGTATGACTCAAAAAGAAGTCGCAGAGCAAAGCGGAGTGTCTATAATGACAATTGTACGCTTTGAAAATGGAGAAGGTGTTTCAATTGGATTGAATAACTTTGTTGCTCTTTTGCGTACAATTCAAAGGCTTGAAGACATAGCAGGAGCTATTCCCTATATGCCAATCAGTTTATATGAAGCCCCTATATCTTATGGAAAAATAAATAAAAGAGTAAAGAAACGTAAAAATGAAAAATAATGTAGTTAGCGTATTTCTTTGGGGCAAAGAAGTTTGCAAGATTATGTGGCTTGGAGGATATAATCAAGGCTTCGGCAAGGTGGGTGCACAAGTTTCTTTTAACCCAGAATACCATAAATATGGCTTTGACATAGACCCTGTAGGACCTTATAGGGTTTCAACCTATCTTGTACAAAAGGGAATGTCAGATATATGTCGAAATACTAAAGAATCTCTGGGGTTACCTCGTTTTTTACATACATCTTTACCTGACGACTGGGGTAACAAAGTGTTTTCTTTATGGATTGAAAACAATGGTTTAAGAAATCACGATGTAACACCAGTGGACAAATTAGCTTTCATCGGTAAAAGGGGTATGGGAGGATTTGAATTTATTCCACAATTGTATGATACTTATGCCAGTGAATCTATTATTTTAGAGGACTTATATGGACTTGCTAAAGAAATACAAGAGGCTCGAGAAGATTTAGTAATTACTCTTAATAATCGTACCGAACTCAATGATTTAATGGCTGTGGGTATGAGCGCTGGCGGGAAACACCCAAAAGCAATTATTGCTATAAATTGGAAAACAAATGAAGTTCGGTCAGGGCAAATTCTTCTCCCAGAAGATTTTTCACAGTATATACTTAAATTTCGAGACTCTAAAATTTGGCCAACTGCAGAAATAGAATATGCCTATTATAAAATGGCTCTAGCATCAGGGATTAATATGGAAAAGAGTTTTTTACTTCCAGTTGGCGGTGACAATCATTTTCTTACAGAAAGATTCGACCGCAAAGAAGGCAAAAAATTGCATTCTGCAACTTTGTTTTCGCTGTACGGAGAGGTAACTTCATATGATGAGATATTTAGAATTTGTAGGAGGATGAGATTACCCTACCAAGATATTGAAGAGTTATATAGGAGGGCTGTATTCAATTACCTTGCTGGTGTATCTGATGACCATGATAAGAATTTCTCTTTTATTATGTCGGAGTGTGGAGCTTGGAGATTGTCTCCTGCATATGATATAACTTATACTATTGATTATAGTAATCCGTTCATAGGCGATAAGCATGCTATGTCTATTGAAGAAAGTAATAGACTGATTACTAGAAGTCAGCTACTTAGACTTGCTAATGAAAATGATGTTCGCAATGCAGAAAAGATTATTTCAGAAATAGTTGAAGTAATCCTCTCGTTTGAGTCTATCGCATCTGAACTAGGAATAGACAAATATTTTAGAGACTTGATTAGAGATTTTATTAAAGAACAAGTTAACAACTTATAAAAAATCAAGCGACCTACATCAAAACAGGTCGCTTGAAATTTGATTTGTGTTGCTTATCTTTTGCTAAGCTCTGTCTAATTTC
>CAYFQA010000114.1:0-2597 GCA_964345145.1 uncultured Muribaculaceae bacterium
TGCATGTCTTAGGCATGCCGCCAGCGTTCATCCTGAGCCAGGATCAAACTCTCAAAAAAAATAAAAATTTAATTTTTAAGTTTAATCTAAGCTACTCAAAATTGACATTTTACTTAGTTTTCAAAGATCATTTTGCGCTTTTTTTCAAAGTGCATTGTTAATATAACAAAAAGAAAAATCTTTGTCAACATTTTTTGAAACTTTTTCGCAACTTTTAGCACTTTTATTTTTTTAACGTGCTAAATAAATGTAAAATTGTAGTAAAGATCATCTTTTTTGTTGTTTTAACAATAAATATATTTAAATTATATATTCCTAATTTCACAGTATTTTTTATAATACTCTTCAATCAAACCTTTTTCAAAAGGTCCAATTTCTTTTCTTTTTAAATCAATTAAATTACTTAGTTCAAATTTTAATACTTTGTCTAAATCATCTGAGTAATTCATGATTTTTTTATGATACTTATATTCATTACGATCTAAAACTTTAAAACTACCATCAGGAAACACTTTTAAATCCAAATCATAATCAATAAATTTTATCACATTATCATCGATTAAATAAGGAGTAGCTATATTACATTTATAAAATAAGCCCTTCTTCTTTAACTGACCGAATACATTATACCATTTTTCTTTATAAAACACAATAACTGCCGGCTCTTTTGTTTTATGTGAACGACCATCACTTTCAACAACTTTTGTTTTATTATTACCAACAATTATTTTTTCTTCATCGATATGAAGAACCAAAGCTTCTTCCCATCCACGATGAAATCTTCCATTATGTTTATAGCAATGAATTTTTAATTCATCACCAACTTTTATATTTTCCATTTAATACAACTCATCTCTTGTTCGTATTATATAACATTTAATTCTAAATCTCAATTTTTCTTTATAATAAAAAAATTAGTAATTATTTAATTACTAATTCTAATGCTTTTTGTAATTGAGCATCACTCTCATCTGTTCGTTCTTCAAAATATTTTTCACTTTGACTAACTTCTACATCCGGACTAATTCCAACTCCATCAACATTCGTTCCATCAGGTGTATACCAATAACCAGCAGTATATTTAATTGAAGCCCCAGATGATAAGTTTTCTGTTTCTTGGAACTTTCCTTTACCAAATGTTTTTTTACCAACCAATGTTGCTCCATAACTTTGTTTTAAAGCTCCGGCAAGTATTTCAGCTGCAGAAGCGCTTATTTCATCTATTAAAACCACTATTTTAAAATTTGTTTTTTCTAAAGATGAATCAACAACATTACTTTTTCCTTTTTTGTCCTCTAATTGTAAAATAACTTTACCTTTTTCTAAAAAGTTTTCCGCAACTTCTAAAACACTATTTAAATATCCACCTTGATTACTTCTTAAGTCAACAATTACATATTTTACTTTTTTTTCTTCAAATTCTTTAAGTACTTTTTTTACTTGCTCGTTAGTCGGTATTGCAAACTGAGTTATTTTTAAATAACCAATATCTTTGCCATTCTTTTTCATAATCTTTCCAAATGCCGAAGTAATAGTAACTACTTCTTTAGTAACTTTCACTGTTACTTCTTTATCATTCCTTCTAAAAACAATCTCCGAAGTAGCTTCTTTACCATTTTTAATTTTATCTGATATGTAAAGAGAATCTTTATCAGTTACATCTTCACCATTTATTTTTAAGAAAACGTCTCCAACTTCTATTCCAGCTCTCTCGGCAGGAGTATTTTCAAACACTTGCAAAACATATGTTTCTTTCTTTACTTGATCATAGCTGATTAGAACACCAACACCCTCATAATTACCTTGTAATTGTTCATTAAAATCTTGAGCTCTGTCTTCATCAAAGTATTCAGTATATGGTTCGCCTAAATGATCCAACATTCCTTTAATTGCACTATCGATTAATTCTCCTTCATCAACTTCTTCATAATATTTTTCTTTTAGTCTTTCATAACTTTCGACAAATTCTACAATATGTTTGTTTTCGCTCACACCTGAACAATCTTTTTTAACAATTGTTCTTATTTCTTTTCCATCATATAATTTAAACATTAACATTCCACAAGTTAAACTTGAGACTATTGCAGTTATAAACATAAATACAATTACTTCATATATGTTAAATATTTTTTTATTAACCTTCATTATTACACTTCCCTTTGCTTACATTATAAGTATATAGCAATTATTATTTTTATTCAATTAAAAAACCTATATGTTACATAGGCTTTATTTTTTATTTATACTTTTTAAGTAATAAATTTAAAGATTAATTTATTTACTTAAGAGAATGTTGTTCCATTTGTTTTTCTTTTTCCAAATGTGCATTTTGGTATAATTCTAAAGATTCTAAAAATTCTTTATTTTTACCAAAAAGAGCAAAACGCATTTCCGGTTTTTCTTCTTGGTTTATTTGAATATTTATTCTTCTTCTAAATAAACCCTTTTTTTGCGGTGTTTGCGGTGTCGATGAATAAACAGTTGCTAACTCTATACAAACTATTGGAAAAAAAGTTTTTATCATTTTAGCACTTAAATACCTATTACCATTTATTATGTATACCTCATCAACAAACGTTTCTTCACCCTCAGAGTTT
>CAYFQA010000115.1:0-2591 GCA_964345145.1 uncultured Muribaculaceae bacterium
TCTAATTTTTTCTTCCATAATAATTCCCCCTATAACAATTTAAATTAATTTTTTGTTTGAGATAGCATCCATTCCACTATATCAGAAACCCCGTTTTTATCTTTATCTTCAGTAAATACTATTCGAGGTACCGCGCCATGTCCACAATTTAGATGTCTAACATCTGCTGAATGACCACTTTTCCTCATAAAACTTTCCATATATTCTTTATTTTCTGGATCAGAAAATCCTTTAATTGGCATTCTTCGATAATATGCTTCATATGGTTTAACTCTTGAATGATATCCGCTTAATATTAATAAACAACTAAAATATTGTTGCTTTAAACCAGATACTGTAATTACTCCACTGCCACCGATACTAAATCCTGCTAAAATCACCTTATTTCTATTTATTGAATATTCATTCATTATTTTTAACATTATTTCCTCAACTGCATTAGGATTACCACCAAAATGCCATCTATTTCCTTTAGGTTCTTTTGGTAAATGAGGAGCAACTATTATTGCCGGAATATTTTTAAGTCCTGTTTCTTGCCAATTTGTAATCATTTTGAAAAAACCTGAGCCAATAAGATTTGATCCACTAGTTCCCCTTTCACCTGCTCCATGTAACCAAACAATTAATGGTACACTTGCATCACCGATATCTTCCGGTACGTAAAGCGCATAAGGAAAAACTGTTTTACCTTTTGGATAATAAACCCATTGACCTTTACCATAATCATTTACTACAGTATTTTTTTCATCTATTTTTTTCTTAACAACATCTAATCTTTTTTCATATTCACTAATCTTTTTTTTATCACTTAGTTCATTTACTTTCTTTTTTGCTTCTTCATAATCTTTTTCTTCTAATGTTTGTTCGGCTTTCCTAACTGCATCTTCAGCTTCTATATTTTTTCTTATTTCTTCTTCAATTAATTTCACTTCTTCTTCTATTTCTTTTTTAATTTCTTCATTTCTAATTTTTTTAATTTGTTCTTTTGCCTTATTTAACTCTATAATGTCATTTTCTTCTTTTGCTTTTTTTATACTTTCTCTAGCATAATCTATTCTTAAATTATCTATATATTCAGAATTTGCATTTAAATAACAAGTCTTTGCTTCGACAGAATTAGGTAAGTTTGTAGCAATCATATTAAATATACTAGGGAATATTAAGGCTAAAACCATTATAACAAGCCTACGCATATTCTTTTTCAATTCTATTACAAATGTACTTTCTTGATTAAAAACAACCATTTTTAAAATACTAATTGTTATTACTATAATTACTACTGCAGGAATAATATAAAAAAGAGCTATAATTACATCTTTTATAACCATAATAGTATTTAATGTATCAGGATTTTCACAAATATTTTGCATCTTTATAATCATTCCTTACAATAACATTATAACATGTAATTTTTAATATATTTTAAAAATTATGAAAGATTAGAATTAGATTTTTTTGAAGATAAATTTGCTTTCGATTTTAGAAAAAGCGATCTAGAACACCATAGTTGGATATTTAATCTTTCAAAATCTCGTGAAGATAATTCTTATTACCATTTTTATTTTACAGAAAGACTAGATTTTGAAATTGTAAATCATTTTAATTGTTATGTAACTGGAGATGGAACATTATTAATTAATGATGTTGTAAGTGATATTAAAACAATTGAAGAAGCATTACAAAAATATCGCCCTGGAGTAGATGTTATAAATAAATTTAGAAAAATTTTAAACACTTTAATACCTATGAAAAAAGATACTATTTTTTCATTATTAGATGAAATTGAATTTTCTTTAGATAATATTTATTATGTTTTTTCTTATTTAGGTATTTTAGAAAACGAAAATAATCTTGAAAGCAATTTCTTTGTTTCACATTTGAAAAATAGATAGTTTTTTATCTATTTTTATTTTCACTAAACATTTCTTTTTTTTAATATAATGTTCTAAATTTATTCGTTCCTAAATCATTATACTTAAAATTAAAACCATAGCTTTTTAATTCATCTATAAAAAAAGATTAAGTTTTTACTTAATCTTTTTGATTAGAGCTTCATTTTTATTTAAAAATTCTACTTCAAATGAAATTAATTGTGTTGGATCTTCAGATGCAAGCATTGCTGCCTCTCTTAACATAACAGTAACAACTCCATTTTCATTATTATTCATATTTAATCTAACTTCTTCCATTGCTCTTTGCATAAACGGTAAACAATATTTTAATGCATCAGCAATTGGGTTTGACGAATTATTTTTTTTGAAATAATTAAATGCATTACTAAACGTTGCAGGTGAATAATATAATAAAATAGCTGGTTTATCATTATATCCACTTTGATTAAATTCATGAATTAATGTTTCATATTTCTCTAAATTACTTAAAATCTCATTTTCAACAATTTTAATATCTGCTTGATTGTTTAATCTCATCATTAAAGCTATTCTCGTTATTGTCTTTCTAATTTCAGCAAATTTTTCTTTTGTTAATTTATTACTACCTAATTGTAGTTCAACAAATTTTTCATATCGATTATCTTTAATATAATAATTATTCTCTAATAATTATTGATTCAAAAAATCGTTCTTGAAATT
>CAYFQA010000116.1:0-2584 GCA_964345145.1 uncultured Muribaculaceae bacterium
GCGCTAAGTGGTTTTGATGAGCCTTTCATATTGTATTGGTCGACAACATACCAAGAGAGCATTTCGGGAGTTATTTCAAATTCAACAGAAGCAGTTTCTCCAGCCCTTATGAATACTTTCTTGAAACCCTTTAATTCTTTGACAGGACGAGTCCAGTTAGGTGTTAGAACGTCTCTAATGTATAATTGAACTACTTCATAACCATCCATATCCCCAGCATTTTTAACTTCTACTGAAGCAGTTACAGTGCCACCATTAATCATTTCCGGACTTGAAAGTACTGGCTCAGAGTATTCAAAAGTAGTATAACTAAGACCGTATCCAAAAGGATAAAGTGGCTCCACAGGGGCATCAAACCAGTTTGTACTATATCTTTTGAAAGTTTTGTTTGCAGTTGGGCGAGGGCTGACTCTTTGGCTATAATAAATAGGAACTTGTCCATTTCAGATTTTTGTGTGCATCCACCCAATAACATAGCGCCTATTAGAGCAGTGAAGAATGTAATTTTTTTTATAAATATTAGATTTTATAGATTTTCATATAAGTTGCCACCTTGTGTTAGTATTCTGTACCTACTAGGTGTGATACCTGTTGTTTTTCGGAAGACAGTAAAGAAATAATCTTTGTTTTCATAGCCAAGTTCTAAAGCAATTTCCTTAACTGATTTAGACGTATGAGTCAGCATTTCTTTTGCCATATTCATACGAACTTCCACAATATATTGACCTGGAGCAAATCCAGTATATTCTTTAAAGGACTTTCTAAATTGCGAGTAACTCATTAGTACTGATTTGGCAAGCTCTTCTGGAGTTATTGTATTTATATTTTCTTGTACTACTATTTTTGCATTATTTATTTTTGCCACAACGTCAGAACGACTAAAATCCTTGTTTTTACTAAGATAAATAGCCATACTAATAAGATTACACACGATACCCGACAGCGCCTGTTGATAGTTTGCTTCCTGCGCATCTGCTATAATTATAGCTCTTTTGTAAAGTGAAATTAACTCCTCATTTAGGCCTACATTGAAAATGGGGTTTTCTCTAGAAACGAATCCATCATTCTCCCAGGTCTCAATAATATTACCATTAAAGCCAATCCAGTATTCATTCCAGCCAGTTGCCTTATTGGGTCTATAGGAATGCCACTCACCTGGGAATAGAAGAAACATATGGCCTTCTTGCAACTCTACTTTTCTAATAGAATTGGAAACAAAAACCCCTTTTCCTTGTGTTATATAGAGTAATTGATATTCATTTAATACACGACCTACATCAGTATTGAAAAGGTAACGTGTGGGATGAACTTGTGGGGGATAGTCTTCATTTTCTGATATGCATTGTCGCCCCACAGAATTTATATAAAGCCCCCATTTTTGGTCGGTAGGGTTTACTGTAAGATATTTTCTGCGATTTGTAATGTTTGACATAGCGGGACAAATTTGTAGAATACACAAATTTACTTAAAAATATGATATATAAAAACCCCATAGTTAATATTGTGCGAATCCAATAAAACTATGGGGAGTATAACGTAATATCTTGAATAAAATCTATTTAGGAAGGCCAAAAACTTCGGTCATTTCTTTCATTTCTGCTTCAGACATCCCTTCTGGCTCAAAGCCCATATTTTTTCCAGCAATATAAATTAGAGCTGCCTTATTTAATACATCAATTTGGTCAAAAGCTGACATTGCATCCACATCTACAGCTAAAGCACCATGTTTTTGCCACATTACAACATCGTAGTTATCATCAATTGTTTTAATAGTTGCCTCTGCAAGTTCAACTCCACTTGGTAAAAGATAAGGAACCATACCCACTCCTCTTGGACAGAAAGCTTTAGTTTCAGGAATCATTGACCATAGTAACTTTGTCATCACATCCTTTTCCATAAACTTACTACAATGTGTCATAGCAACGAGTTCGATAGGATGAGTATGAACGCATGCTCTATAAGGTGACCCCTTTTCTAAAAGATAATTATGTACGCTTAAATGTGCTGGAATTTCTGAAGTGGGAACAACAGGGTAGTCAGCTACGATTTCATAATGGGCACAATCTTCTGTAATACGAATAATACTTCCATTTGCCATTGGCTCTTTCGCTAGGTCACGCATACGTTTCAGCGTCCCCTTGCAATAGAACCAGCATCCTTTCAAGTAGGGTAGAGTTACCCCTATAGCTTTTGGCTCTGAGATAGCTGGCATAGCCAACATCGCATCATCTACTTGCTCTGTTACGTTTACTGTAATATTGCCACCATTTCTTTCAGCCCAACCTTTTTCCCAAAGGTAGCCTGCAACTTCTGCAACCTGCCAAACTACGGCAGAAAGCGAAGGGCGATTGTCTAAAATTGATTTCATATTTTTTATTTTAATAATTCTGGTAGGAAAGAAATAAAAATAAGTACTACAATTCCTGTCAAAAGTACAAAAGACTTTTAAACTATGCTCTTAATGAAAGTATATTTTTTTCATATTCCTTGATAATAGGAATAATGTCGTTACCAACAGGGACATTGTTGCGCACACAGAATTCATCGTAGACAGCATTCCAAGGCATTGTTTTTCCTTCTTCAA
>CAYFQA010000117.1:0-2567 GCA_964345145.1 uncultured Muribaculaceae bacterium
TAATTTTATAGTGGATAAAATATGTAAAAAAAGATTCAAACAGCGGAAACCGAAAAGCTATATGAGTAGGTAGAAATTTTAAAATTATTTGTTTATGAAAAACTTATATTATTCAATTTTAACTCTGCTTTTATTCTCAGGTTGTGCAACGGTATATTTTGACCCATCTATATCTGTCCCTGAAGAAGGAGGTGTTAATTTTACGAAACTTAATGAAGAAGGTGAGCGAATAGCTGCATCATCTGTTACCAGTACCGTTCCTCTAAAATGGTATGCTGCATCTTCCATTTCACTATCCAGGGATAGTTCCACTATTGCATATTTAGGAGTAAGTAATAAATTTGTTAATGTCTATTCAAAAAGTCTCAAAGGTGGACGATCGGTAACACAAAAAACATTCAACCGAAATGTGGGAGATATTTGTTTTTCACCTAATGGAGAAAAAATGGTTTTCTCTGCCATTCAGGGAAACAATTATAATATCTATATGATAAACACGGAAGGAGGTGCTGCAGTGCAGCAGCTAGCGGCTTCCTCGGCTGATGAACAGGGAGCTGTATTTTCTCCAGACGGAAAAAAAATCTATTATTCCAAAATAGAATTGGGAAGACCTTATATATGGTCTATTGATTTGGAAAGTTCCCTTCAAACACAATATACCGAAGGGTTTACACCCAAACCTTTGAGAGATGGGAAAAGAATCCTTATAACCCGCAACAGCAAAGACGGTCAAAGCAGAGGTGAAATATGGTTGATTGACTTAGAAAAAGGCACAGAAAGCTGTATTTTAAGCGATCCTAAAATCGGATTTTCAAGTCCGGATATCTCTCCCGATAATAATACTATTGTTTGTGTCGGCTCGACACCAAAGTCTCAAAATAAACCTGACAATTTAGATCTTTACACTTTTAGGCTTGATGGGTCTCATTTAAAACAGCAAACTTTTCACGGTGGACATGACCTCTCACCACAATGGAGTGCTGATGGGAGAGCTATTTTCTTTATTTCACAACGAGGAAATAACACAGGAGAATACAATTTATGGAAAATGAATTATAGAAACTAATAATCACGATAAAAGAATATTATTATAAGATTTATCAATCAATAAAAAAAATTAATATGAAAAAGCAATTTTTTATCTATTCAGTATTACTGATGTTGCTGCTCCCATCTGGATTAAAGGCACAAATGACGGGAGGGGGAATAACTCAGTTAGAAAAAACGAAACCCATTTATGAATGGGAGCAATTTACTACCGCCGGCGTATCTCATTCTATGGCTCCTGTAACATCACTCAATCTGCGTTACGGAGCGGTAAAACGTTTCGGAGGCTATATTGCTCTGAAAACAAATTTTATTTTTTTCAATGAGCCAGATGGCTACAACTACGACTACTACTACAATGATAATATATTTTGGAGCGGAGAGTATTTTAACAAGCGGTGGTCTGTTACCGGCGGAGGAATTGTACGTCTGTCGCCCCATTGGGGGCTTTATGCCGGAGTGGGATATGGAGAAAAGATATTCTACGCGAAAAACCTAACAGGAAAAGTTATTGAGATCTATATGAACAGTACGGGGGGGATAGAGCCGGAATTGGGACTGATGTATAAAACAGGAAGGTTTGTAATGTCGGCGGGAATAAATACGATGGCAGACTTCGATTATTCGGAAATAAATATCGGATTTGGTATTAGTTTTTAAAGATGGAGGATAAAGATATGAAACTAAAAAATAAAACATTTTACAGAGCAGCTGTATTGAGTTGCGTCGTATTGCTGCTTACATTTTTATCAAGTTGTGATAAAGATTATCTGCCAGAAAAATTTGAATATGATGTAGATGTAGCTAACTTTGAAGTAAAAGATATAACTGCATATTCGGCACAGCTTTATTTTAGTAATCTACAGTGGGGCTACTCGTATGGAGTTGCATACAGTTCCGTTCCGGGTGTAACAAAAGAGAATGGCACTGTAATATCCCAGTATGGGAATTATTATGATTACCTGATAGATAATCTAACACCTGCGATCACTTACTACTATCGCGGATTTATAGAAGATAAGTATGGTGCTGTTGTGTATGGGGAAGAAAAATCGTTTACTACTAATAAATATATCCCGTCAGAAGTAACCACAGGTTCAGCCACCAATGACGGATATAAGTATAACTCTTATGAAGGTTCTTATTTCTATTATTTTACTATATACGCATCCATTACAGGAGTTGAAGAAGTCAGTGTGTTTGGCATAGAGGTATCTTCTTACAATATTACATCTTCAACACCTACAGGCAATATCGGCACATTTAGTTTATCTTCCATCAAAAATGGAGAAACCTATTCTCAAACATGGATGACAACAAGTTCCGGAACACAGTACTATCGTGCGTATGCCAAGTTGAAAACAGGGGAATATATTTTTGGAGAAGTCAAGTCGGTGTATGTGTACTAAGTATGGACAATGGACGAAGATATAAAAGAAACAAGACTTAATAGTTTATTATAATCTATCATTGCTGTCCCATTAAAATCGCAGATTGCTCTTTGAAATATTTGAAATTTA
>CAYFQA010000118.1:0-1337 GCA_964345145.1 uncultured Muribaculaceae bacterium
ATCTCATTAGGTTTTGCAATATTACTAATTTCTACTAATTCTGCCATTAACTCATCATCAATATGTAAACGTCCAGCTGTATCAATAATTATATAATCTAAATTATTTTCTTTAGCATATACTAATGCATTTTTAACAATCGTAACTGGATTTTCTTTTCCTTCTTCATAAACTGGAATATTAAGTTGTTTTCCTAATTCTTTTAATTGTTCAATTGCAGCAGGACGATATATATCACAAGCAACTAATAATGGTTTACGATGATGTTTTTTACGAAGAAAATTAGCCAGCTTACCAGCAGTTGTTGTCTTTCCTCCACCCTGTAATCCACACAACATTAAAATAGCAGGTTTTGATGTTGCATCTAAAGGAATATATTCTTCACCTAACAATTTAACTAATTCATCTTTAACAATTTTAATAAACAATTCATCTGGTCTTAAAGTACTACTAACCTCTGCTCCTAAAGCTTCCTCTTTTACTTTAGCAACAAATTCTTTAGCCACTTCATAATTAACATCTGCTTCTAATAATGCAAGTCTTATTTCTCTAATTGCATCTTTAATATTATCTTCATTAATTCGCCCCATATTACGAATATTTTTAATGGCTTGATTAATTCGATCACCCATAAATTCAAACATAAAAATACCTCCTAAATTAAATCTTCTATTTTGCTAAATTCCTCATCTGTTAAAATCTTTGTTATTCGATCTTTTTTACTCTTCAAATTAAGTTCTTTTTCATATTCTTCTAATTTGTTTTTTATTGTTTCTAATTGTTTAGAAACAGCATTTTTAC
The DNA here is from genome assembly GCA_964345145.1 of uncultured Muribaculaceae bacterium. Taxonomy (GTDB): domain Bacteria; phylum Bacillota_I; class Bacilli_A; order RF39; family UBA660; genus JAAZHN01. Next base: position 802 of record CAYFQA010000118.1, read on the forward strand.
TAACATTATCCAAATCTGCTATTTCCTGCATAGTTAAATTATCAAAATAATATTTTTGAAAATAACTTCTTTGCTTCTCAGTTAAAAGATTACCATAATAATCATATAATTCATTTAAATATATAGTTTTTTCCATTATAACAAATCCTTAAATAAACCATAAATATAATTTTCAATATCAAATGATTTTAAATCTGTTTCTTTTTCACCTAAACCAACAAATTTAACAGGAATATTTACTTCTTCTTTAATTGCTAAAACAATTCCACCTTTAGCAGTTCCATCTAATTTAGTTAAAACAATACCAGTAATATTTGTAATTTCTTTAAATCCATGAGCTTGAATTATTCCATTTTGCCCAGTAGTTGCATCAATTATTAATAATGTTTCATGTGGTGCACCTGGAATATGACGATTAATTACTTTATTTATTTTTTCAAGTTCAGCCATTAAATTGACTTTATTTTGTAATCTTCCTGCTGTATCTATTAAAACTAAATCAACGTCTTCTTCTATCGCTTTAACCAGCCCATCAT
>CAYFQA010000118.1:1347-2523 GCA_964345145.1 uncultured Muribaculaceae bacterium
CATAAACAACACCAGCTGGATCAGTCTCTTCTTTCCCAAAAAATAATGAATTAGTTCGATCAGCCCATTCTTTTAATTGTGGCACTGCACCGGCTCTAAATGTATCGCCTGCAATCATCATTACTTTTTTACCTTCTTGTTTATATTTATAAGCAAATTTACCAATAGTTGTTGTTTTTCCAACTCCATTAACTCCAACAAATAAAATAACTGTTGGTCCAGATTCATTAAAATTTAATTTATCACTTAATGATTCTCCACTTACATAAATAATTAATAATTCATCAACAATTACTTCTGTTAAATACTCAGTATCAATAATATTTTCTTCTTTAACTCTTTTTCTTAATCTTTCAATAAAAGACATTACTGTCTTTACACCAATATCCGCCATAATTAGAATACTTTCTAATTCCTCAAAATATTCTTCACTTACTTTTGTATATTTAATTCCTAATAAACTTAATTTTGAAACAAATTCTTTACGAGTTTTTTCTAATGCTTCATCATATTTTTGTAAATCAGGGTTTTTATTTTCTTTTACTTTTTTCTTAAATATGCTAAATAAACCCATTTTTCCACCTACTTTTTACAAGATATTCCATCTAATTCAACTATATAATCTGATTTATAACGATAAATAAATATATTAATATCATTATCATTCATTCTAACATTTCCATTCATTTTATAACAGTGATTAGCTACATCTTCAAAATAATTACCATTTTTTAAAGCTCCTAAAGTAACATTTATTCCTAGAGCTCGACAAGCAGCTTTTTCACTGTCTTCTGTACCAACTGGAACACAGTTGGTATTTAAATTATCACTTTGACAATTATGACAATTTTTTAAACGATTATCAATTGCATATAACCTAGCGGCATCTTTTAAGTTGTTTTCCATTTGTTCTCCTAATCGATCAGTAGTATTTTTACTATTATTAAAAAGAACATTTGTTAACAAAATAATTAAAGCTCCAATAATTGCAATCGCGACTAATAATTCAACCAAAGTAAAACCTTTTTCATCCATAATATCACCTAATATCATTATATGAAAATTATTAACATTAAGCAAATATATATTATAAAAATATGTTTATGGAACAATAGTTACGATACCAGTTTTACCTACTTCACTCAATCTATTTTCAATCCATGTTTTAGATGGATT